>NZ_JARAVM010000059.1:0-31441 GCF_033792735.1 Streptomyces sp. PA03-3a | reverse complement strand
GTGTCCGCCTGCCCGGACGCGATGCGGTAGCTCGAACTGCCCGAGTCGATACGGGTCAGCGCCCCCGGGGCGCCGTTCGCCATGGCCTGCTTCTGGACGGCCAGGACACCCGCGATGTCCGGGGCGGGAAGCGACGGGGCCGCGGCGACGGCCGGCGAGGCGGCCAGGGTGGTGATCACGGCAGTGCTCGCGAGCGCGATGCCCGCAATGGTGAAGCGCATCCGGTTCTCTCTGTCGTCGGTGGAGGAGCGTGGGACGGCACGCGGGCCCAGCGCCCGCAGCGCTCACGGCTCCACACCAACTGACCGGCCCCGCTCCGGTTCTGTGACACCGACATTAACGCCGGCCTCTCGGCGAGGGACGGGCGCCCCCATGTCCGGGCGCCACCAACCAACCTTGTAGGCAGTCAATGTGACAGAGCATCAGCCTTTTGGCGAGTCAGGGGTTCGTGTCGTCCGACGGCCGGGCGCCGTCCGGCACGCCGTCGCCGTCCACGGGCCGGACATTTGATTGCTCACAAGTAACTTGTGCACGAGGCAATATGGCGCTAAGTTTCTCGGTGTCGGGCAGCACCCCAGCGGCGCACCGGCGAAGGAAACGACCCGCACCGTCCGAGGAGAAGAACCACCATGAACGACACCACCGCCACCCGCCCCGCCCCGCACAAGCCCACCATCGTGCTGGTGCACGGCGCGTTCGCGGACTCCTCCAGCTGGAACGGCGTCATCCCGCACCTGCGGGAGGCCGGCTATCCGGTCATCGCGGCCGCCAACCCGCTGCGCGGCCTGGCCGGTGACGCCGCGTACGTCGCGAGCGTGGTGAAGGGGGTGGAAGGCCCCGTCGTCCTCGCCGGGCACTCCTACGGCGGCGCCGTGATCAGTGAAGCCGCCGCCGGGGAGGCGAAGGTCAAGGCACTGGTCTACGTCGCCGCGTTCATCCCCGACAAGGGCGAGAGCGCCCTGGAGCTGTCGAACAAGTACCCCGGGAGCACCCTCGGCCCGAACCTCGACGCGCTGCCCTTCCCCCTGACCGACGAGGCGGCTTCACCCCTGACCGACACCGGGACCGGCACCGACCTCTACATCAAGACCGAGGCGTTCCACGACCAGTTCGCCGCCGACGTGCCGCACACCGTCACCGACCTGATGGCCGCCACCCAGCGCCCCATCGCCGCGGCCGCCCTGGAGGAGCCGGCCACCGCGGACGCGTGGCGGGCGATCCCCTCCTGGAGCCTCGTCGCCACCGCCGACCGCAACATCCCCCCGGCCGCGCAGCGCTTCATGTCCGAGCGCGCGCAGGCCCGTACCGAGGAGATCGACGCATCCCACGCCGTCTCCGTCTCCCGGCCCGAGGCCGTCGCCCGCCTCATCCTCCGTGCCGCCGAGAGCATCACCGCCTGACCCCGATGTTGCCCGCGCCCCCGGCAGTCACTAGATTCCATCAGGTGACTGCCGGGTCGGCCTCGAGCCAAGCACGAACAGGTTCGCCGGCCTTGGCGTGAGCGCGAGGCGGGCCAGAGCCCCGCCCTCCTCCCGAGTCTCCCCGCGGTGCCCCCGTGCGGCACCGATCCCAGCGAACCCGAGACCCGGAGACCGATGTCATCGATGTCCAACGACCGGCAGAACCCCCCTGCGATCGAGCCGCGCCCGGCTCCCGCCCAGTTGAACCACACCGCCGTCTACGCCCGTGACCGGCGGTTGTCCGCCGAGTTCCTGGCCGTCGTGCTGGGCCTGGAGGTCGGCGCACCCTTCGGGCCGTTCCTCCCCGTCGAGCTCGGCAACGGCGTCACCTTCGACTACTACGAGAAGCGCGACGAGCCGATCCAGTCGCAGCACTACGCCTTCCTGGTCACCGAGGAGCTGTTCGACCAGGTGATCGCCCGTCTAAAGGCGATCGGCGTCACTCACCACGCCGACCCCGGCCACACCGAGCCCGGTCGGATCAACCGCCTGTTCGGTGGTCGTGGCGCGTACTTCGCCGATCCGGACGGCCACAACATGGAGGTCCTGACCCGGCCCTACGCCCGTCCCTAGCCGGCGGCCGCCGACCTCCGTTCCGTCCGGCCCCGGGCGCAGGCCCGGGGCCGGACGGTCGCCTACCCGGCCGGGATCCCGGCCTCCCGGGCCCACAGGGCGGCCAGGTCGAGCCTGGTGCTGCGGACGCCCCGGTGCCCGGCCGACACCAGGTGGCCGCCTGCGGTGAGGACCAGGGCCCGGATGTCGTGCAGTGCGGGGACGACGGCCCTGCGTCCGCTCAGCAGATGCCACAGGTGCAGTCGCCGGTCGGACCAGGCGACGGCGAGGACGGGTCCGGCGTCGTCGGTGTCGGCCACGGCCAGTGCCACGGGGACCGCCGCGCGGCGCTCGACCGGGTCCGGCGGGTTGTCGCCGCCCTCGGTGTCCCACAGCCTGACGGTGCCGTCGAGGCCGCCGGTCACCACCAGCACGGCGGCGTCGGAGACGTCGAGGCAGGCAACCGCCGTCACACCGGTGCGGTGCGGCTCGACGCCGCGGGGGCCGGGCCCGATGTCGTACAGGGGCCACAGGCGTACGCGGCCCTGGCCGTCCGCCACGGCGACGTGGCGCGGGGTCGACGCCACGGCGGTGGGACGCTCGGGAAGGGAGGCCAGCGAGGCGGAGTTGTGGTGCAGGGCCAGGTAGCCCAGCCCCATGGGCACCTGGGCCCCGGTGGCCAGCGGGAGCGGGTGGAGCGTCCCCGATCCGTCGAGGGCCAGCAGGCAGTCGTCCGTCACCGCGGTGAGCGCCACCGGTTGCCACGGCGTGCCGCCCGACGACGGGCTCGCGACGACCTGACCGTCGGCGAGCGCGATCCGGGCCAGTTGCCCCAGACCGTTCGCCGACACGACGGTGCCGTCGGAACCGGCGGCGCCCGGCAGGAGGGCGAGGGCGTCCGCGGGTCGCGACGGCCGGGACCACGACGTGGTCCAGGGGCCCGACTCGGCCAGTGGCCTCAAGTACTCGGCCAGGCGCGGGTCGGTGCCGACGGCCGCGGCGTGCAGGACGGCGGCCCGTTGGGAGTCGGGCAGGTCCGGGGCCGCCAGTGCGGGTGCCGCATCGGCCCACACGGCGCGCAGGCTCGGAGGCAGGGGGACGGCGGGGTCCGCCAGGGTGGCGGTGATGGCCGGGACCGATCCGTACACGAGGTAGCCGGGGTCCCTGAGCAGTTCGTGGGCCGCGCCCGTGGTCAGCGCGCGGTCGAGGGCGTGTTCGCGCTCGTCGGCCGACGCGGTGCGCCAGTCCCGGCCCGGTGCCGGCGCGGCAGGAGTCGCGGCGCCCTCCGGGCGGGGGCCGGGCAGCGGTGTCCCCATGGGGTGGGCGTCGTCCGCGGGTTCCAGCGTCAGCACGAGCGCGTCCGGTGTGCGGGCGAGTTCCCGTGCTTCGGTCTCGATGAGCATGCGGAGGGCCGGCAGCTGAAGCAGCGGGGCGAGGAGGTCGTCGACGACCGTGCCGGGTCGGCCGGACGGCAGGTGGGCCGGGCCCCGTCCGGCCTGGTGGAGATCGGTGACGGCGAGCAGCACCGGTCGCGGGTCCGCCCGGAGCCGTCCCAGCAGTTCGTCCGGCTCCGTGGGGCCGTAGCCGAGCTGCCGGCCGAGCTGCCAGGCCAGTGTGCGGGCGGTCTGCCCGCGCGCGAAACCCACGGCGTGCACGGTGATCCGGGGGTCGGCGGCCGATCCCGCGACCAGCCAGGCGATCAGCCGGCTCTTGCCCGTACCGCGCGGTCCGGTGACCAGGGCGGCACGCGGCCGGTCGTCGCCGGGGTCGGCGGCCCAGGCGAGGAGGGCGGGCGCCGGGCGGGCGGCCGGGCCGTCAAGGGGCGGCCACGCAGGGGTGCCGGACGTGGTCAGCGCGGGTCACCCCTTCTCGGACTGGCTTCGGACGAAGGCCTGCAGTTCCCTGATGCCGGCGACCCGTTCCTCGGCGGTCTCGCCGTAGGACACGTTGTGGGTGAGGGAGGCGTCGGGGAAGCTCATCTCGAGCCACATCGAGCAGTAGTGACCCGGCATGAAGCAGGGCTCGAGTTCGGTGTGGATGCGGGTGACCTGGTCGGGTTCGACACCTGCCGCGTACATCCGCGACCAGGTCCGTTCCTCCGCGTGCACGCAGATCGACCCCGGCTCGCTGACGAGGTGCTTGGTGCCGTCCGGGGCGGCGAACTCGAACGTCGCGAAGGACCGGACGCTGGCGGTGGTGCGGATGTCCTCCAGCACCAGTGGCCACCAGTGCTCCGGATCGGCGAAGGCCTCGGGGTCCGCGGACTCGAGCCGGCGGAGCGTGGCCTGGTAGGCGGCCGACGCCTGCTCGGGGTCCTCGCCGGTGGTGACGGCCTCCAGGAGGGTGTCCACCTCCAGGAGGCTCTCGGCGAACAGCGCCGGGCTGGAGCTGACGAACCTGTCCGGCTCGTCGTAGCCGAGGAGTACGCCCCACACCTTGCCGTCGGGAGCGACGCAGAGGTCGAAGGCGCGGTCGGAGCCGAGGCGGGTCCAGGAGGCGTGGGGGTCGCCCTCCAGATCCCTGCCGATGCCCCGCGCGTACGCGCGCAGTCCGACCGGCTCCTCCGGCAGCGTGTGGAAGTACGGGTTCACCCGCAGAGGCAGGACGAGGCCCGCGGTGTGCCCCCAGGCGGCGGCGTCCACGAAGTCGGGTACCGCAGGCCCGGTCTCCAGGAGCCGCACTCCCGATGCGCCGAACCGGTCGGTCAGGCGGTCGCCGGTGGGCGTCACGTCGTCGTTCTCCTCACGGGGTGGGTACCGGTTCGCTAGTCCTGCATGAGGTTCCGTACGTACCGCAGAACGAGATACCAGGCGGAGTCCTCGTTCTCCATCGCCGCGGCGTCGGTCCGGCGCATCAGCGCCAGCAGCCGGTCGTGCGCGCCCTCCGGGTCGACGCCCTCGTCGGTGGCGGCCTCCGGATCGTAGTCGGGCCGTTCCTCCTCCAGCGCGTGGAGGAAGAACGCCAGCGCGTCCACGCCGCTGTTGAGGACGTGCGGGCTCCCGTCCTCGGGGATGCAGTACACGACCCCGGTCCTGGTGTCGACCATGACGTCGTCCATGCCGATCCCGCCGAGGGACAGCCAGGCCGACATGTCGAAGGGGCAACTCGGGTACTTCCTCGACACGGCCTGCCAGGCCTCGCCGCCGATGCGCAGGTCACCGTCGACGAGCAGCTGATCCGCCTGGAACCAGCCCATCTGGTCCGGAAGGCCCACGTCCCTCAGAAAGGCCCGGGTCGGCCCGTGGGCGATTCCGGCGAGAGCCGTGTCATCCGGGGTCACCAGTTCGTCGGGGCCGAAAACCGACTCCATGGCGACGCGGTCGATCAGGGGACTCATTTCGCGGCTTCCGGGCTTTCATTCGGGGGCGGCTGACGGGTGCAGATGGTACCAGTGGGGCATCTCAGTGGTGGTGGAGCCCCTTGAAGTTGGTCCAGGGGCTTCTCTTCTCGGGCCGCTCCCCCGGATACATCCGATTGAGCCGGTCCTCCACTTCGCGGTTTCCCTGCTCCATGGATTCCGCTGACGGCCCGTAGTCGATGCTGTGGGTGACGTTGACGTGCGGCATCCATTCCTGGATCCACGCCGCGCAGTCGCTGCTCTCGCTGCAGGGCGCCCGTTCGGTGTAGAGGTCCTTCACATGCTCCCCCGTCCCGTTCTGCAGGAAGGGTATGCCGAGGACCTTTTCCGAGTGCACGGGGTTGTTGCTCCGTCCGACCAGGATGAAATCCCGGGTGTTGCCGTCCTCGTGCTCGTATTCCACGCGTGCCGCGGCGTAGTTGTTGCTGCTGAACTTGGGCTCGCCGGTGTTCTTGTCCGGCGTGTAGTTGCCGTAGCTGCCCTGCTCGTGGCGTGCCAGCGCTGTCGCGCGGGAGAGTTCGTCCTCGTAGAAGGGGACCTTTGTGGAGGCCTTGCGCGGCCGCGCGGCCCTTTCCTCCGGGGTGCTCTCCGGCCATGCGTAGGGGTTGTCGGGATTCCTGGGACGGCGCGGGACGGTGTCGTTGTTCGCGCCCGTGAGCTTCAGCGGCACGCCCAGCAGGTCACGGTCGGCGTCGGTCAGGTCGACCGGCCCGTTCCTGGTGAGCCGCTGGATCTTCCCGCGGTCGCCGAGGAGGTAGACCGGCCGCTCGCCGATCTGGTCGCGCAGTTCGTCACGGTTCGGTTCCCGGCGGTGGATCCTGTGGAGGTCGTCGGCGATCTTGCCGTCGTTCTGGTGGTGGTTGTCGTGCATCAGCTTGACGCCTTGCTTCATGTCGTCGCCGATGTGTTTGGACGCCTTCTTGACCCCCTCGACGATGCCGGTCATCGCCTTGTCCATGGCACCGTTGACGGCGTTGGCTATGGCGTCCTTGCCCCGGGTGCGGCCCTGGTGGGTCTTCGCCTTGCCGATGTGCGACATGCTGTGGCCGTCGAAGTGGTCGCCGGCGCTCTTGAGCGAGTCCTGCAGGGTGCCGTACGACTGCAGATCGACGTTGATCTGCCCGGAGCCGCCCCCGGCACCCCCGGTGCCGCCGCTGCCGCCCGAACCGCCTCCGCCCGGCCCGGCGGAGGCCAGTTGCATGGAGTCCTTGCCCGCCTTGGCGGTCCTGCCGAGGTCGACACCGTTCTGCACACCCAGCGCGTTCGAGCCGACCTGCACCACCAGGTCGCCGACCATGGCCCCGATGGCCTCCTCGATGGGGGCGGTCACCCGGGACATGATCTCGTCGATGACGGCCTGCTGGACCTCCTTGAAGATCCGCTTCACGATCATCCGGCAGGCCTGCGTACCGGCGATCCCGCCGAGGGACGACAGCCCCAGGGTGACGGGCGCTGCCGCCACCGCGGCGACGATCTCCGTGGCGAGGATGCCCAGTTGGACGATGGCCGCGAGCTTGGCGCCCTCGATCAGCACCGCGACCGCTTCGAGCCCGAAAGCCGCCGCCTCGCCGATGTCGGTCAGCCCCGAGAGGTGCTTGCCGCGCACCATCTCCCAATGCGCGGCCAGGGCGTCAACGGCGGGGCCCTCGTTGGCCCCCACCATGTCCTGCATGGCCGCGTGCAGATCGAAGGTGCCGTTGCGCAGGCTCTCCGAGAAGTCGCGCATGGCCTGCGCCATCTCGCGGTAGTCGTCCTCGTCGACGTTGGGCCAGGACACGCCGATCAGGTCGAGAGCCTCATCCAGATAGCTCGGCAACACCACGCCCATTGAACACCCCCTTGACATCCTCCCCGTCCCAATGGACGGGGATTCCTGGCTCACGTGGGCTGGGGACCGGCGGTCCATTAGCGCTTACACGATCGGCACCAGCCGGGTTGAGACCTGCCCGGACCAGCATCACTCGGGCGGAGTTCTTGTCCCTGGGGGACACGGCTCCGCGCGCGGTGCAGGTGTAGGTACGTTCCGACAGAGGAAGTGCGTGCTTGGTTCCCGCTCCGCACGACGCGCAGTCCATGGTGGTGTGCGCGGGATGCACCAGGCGCACGTCCCGCCCGTGCTTGCGGCCCATCTCGATAAGAGCCGCCTTGGTGGCGCCGATCGCCGCGTCCGCCGCCTTGCGCGCCATGGTCGTCTTCGCCAGGAACTTCGGCCGAAAGTCCTCCACGGCGATCGCGTCATGGTCGCGCACGACGCGCTTGGCCCACTTGCGGGCGGTGTCCTGCCGTTGCCGTGCCACCTTTTTGTGCAGCTTGGCCGCCTGGTGCCTGGCCTCGCGGTACCCCCTGGATGCGGCCTGCCCACGAGCAGGCTTACGGCGAGCCATCATCCGCTGGTAGCGCGCGAGGCGCTGCGCGGCGTTCTTGCCCTGCTGCGCGTGGGTCAGGTCGTGGGCGTCGCTGGTGGTGGTCGCGGTCTCACGCACGCCCCAGTCCACGCCGATCACGGCGCCGGTGGCCGGCAGCGGCTGTACCTCAACGGCGACGACGAACGAGGCGTACCAGTGGCCGAGGCTGTCCCGGTACACGCGTACCGACGAGGGTGCGGACGGCAGGTCGCGGGACCACACCACCGTCAGCACGATGCCGCCCGCCAGATGTAGACGTCCGTCCTTGAGCCGGAAACCCCGGGTGGTGTAGTTCAGCGTCGGTGCGGCCTCACGCTTGCGCTTGATCCGGGGCATCCCCGCCCGCTGCCGCATCGGCAGCCGCGCCGTGATGTCCCTCAACGCCTTGGCACGGGACTTGGCGAAATCCCGGATGACCTGCTGCTGCGGCACCGAACTGCCCTCCCGCAGCCACGCCATCGACCGCCTCGCCTCAGTCAGCATTCTGTCCAGCTGCGCAGGGCCGCACGTGACCTTCTCATCGGCGGTCCTGTTCAGACCATGGACCTTGCGGGACACCGCCACACACTCATTCCACACCCATCGGCACCGCGCCCACTCCGCCTCCAAACCGGCACCCGCCGACGACGACACCCGCAGCCGAAAGGTGAACCGGGCATGCCCCGGCCCCTGCCCGGCCACCACTGTCATCGTCACCCCCCGGAACCTAACAGCCCCCACTGACAACGAAAGAGATCACAGATCAGAACAGATCTACAGACTCTGCCGCTTCGCGCCTCAGACTCAAGGACCCATTCCTCCCGGCTTGAAGGCCGAGGCATCCAGAGGGAAATCAAGTTACATCGGCGCCGGTCGGTCGGCATCGTCTCGCCCTGTTCGACGCCGCGTCAACTGCTCACGAAAACGGGCTGTTCGGAAAGGGCGCGCGGGATACACCGGCACGAACGAGGGCCAACTACCCGTTCGAGTAGCCCCTTTGGGGTTATCCGCGGGCGACAATCCGCGCGGCCCGCGTCGTGACGGCCGGCGGCCCCCAGGGGTACGGCCGTCGGGCGACGCGGGCCGGGGCCTTCAGCGAACGGTGATCACCGTCTTGCCGCGGGCGTGCCCCCGCTCCACATGGCGCATGCCCTCGGCGGTCTCGGCCAGTGGATAGGTCCGGTCGACCACGGGGGTGAGCCGGCCGGCATCAACGAGCGCGGTGACGGCGAGCAGGTCGTCCCGGGTGGGGCCGGCCGGGGTCGCCGGGAGGATCACGCGCAGTCGCTGCCGGGCGAAGGCGTCGGCGGCGACCAGGCGCAGCGTCGAGCCCACGGCGCCGACCATGCGGCCGGGCGATCCACCGCCGTTGGCCACCAGGGTGCCCGCCGGGGTCAGTGCCCGGCCCAGCCGGCTGAGCGGGTGGTTGCCGACGTTGTCCAGGATCAGGTCGTAGCGGAGGCCGGACCGGGTGAAGTCCTGCCGGGTGTAGTCGATGACCTGGGCGGCGCCCAAGGAGCGCACCAGTTCCGCGTTTCCCGGGCTGCACACCGCGGTGACATCGGCGTCGAGGGCGGCGGCGATCTGCACCGCGAAGTGGCCCACGCCGCCGGCGGCGCCGTTGACCAGTACGCGGTGCCCGGCCTGCGCCCGGCCGACGGTCCGGATACCGCGCAGCGCGGTCACCGCCCCCATCGGCACCGCCGCGGCCTGCTCGAACGTCAGCCCCGCGGGTTTGAGGACCAGCAGGTCCGCGGTGGTGCGGGCGTACTCGGCACAGGCTCCCGGGCAGAAGCCCAGCACCTCGTCACCGGGTTCGAGGCCCTGCACGCCCGGTCCGACGGCCTCCACGTGACCGGCGGCGTCGATCCCCGCCACGGCCGTCCTCGGCCGGGTCAGCCCCATGCCGCCCATCAGCCGCGCCACGTACGGGTCGCCGCGCATCATGTGCCAGTCGTACGGGTTGAGCGCCGCCGCGCGTACCCGCACCACCACCTCGCCGGCGCCCGGCTCGGGCCGGTCGACCTCCTCCAGCCGCAGAACCTCCGGCGGGCCGAAACTCTTCTGGACGATCGCTTCCATCGAACCCCCCAATGTGCGAACTCCCTTGCTGCGCACCGTAGGTGTACGGCGTACACCCGTCAAGGGCGGCGAGGGAGGGAGGTTCTGGCGTACGTGTTCTCAGCGCCTCAGGACGCGTGCCGGAGCCGTTCCAGGCCGTCCAGCATCAGGTCCAGGGCGAATTCGAACTCCAGCTGGTCGTCGCAGCCGGCGCCGACGACGGACTCCGCGTCATGGGCGACCGCCATGGCCAGCTCGGTGACATGCGGGTAGCGCGCGGCCATCTCCTCGGGCGGCAGCGCGTCCGGATCGGGCTCGCCGCCCCGGGAGTCCTCGAACAGCTCCTGGGAGAAGCCGAGTACCCGGCTGCCCATGATGTGCATCGCGTGGTGGACCAGATCCAGCGTGAACCCGCCGGCCCGGAAGATCCCGATCATCGAGTCCAGGTACCCCAGCACCGCGGGGGTCGGAGCCGAGCGGGCCTTCATCCGGGCTTCGATCACCCCCGGCGCCCACGGATGGCGCAACAGCATCCGGCGCGCCGACAGCACCCGCCCGCGCACCGCCGGTTTCCAGCCCACCCCGGCGGCGGGCGGGTCGATCTCGCCGACCACGGCGTCGATCATGCCGTCCAGCAACTCGTCCTTGTTCGCCACGTGCTTGTACAGCGCCATCGGCACCACTCCGAGTGCCGCCGCGATCTTCCGCATACTCAACGCGGCGACCCCGCCGTCATCGGCCAGCGCCACCGCGGCGGCCAGAATCCGCTTCCTGCTCAGCGGCCTGCGCGTCCGCGCGGCGGCACCAGGCTGCATGGCGATCTCCACCGTCCCCCTCTTCCAGCTGCTCGACCAGGGCTGTTGGCATCGCCACGGGTGTGGACAGGCCCGCCCCATCCTCCCCCACACACGGACGGGAGCGCAGAGGGTCAGCCCTCGCCGTGCCGGCGCGGGTGCCTGACCGCGGCCAGGGCGGTGCAGGCCGCGGCGGCCAGGAGCAGGAACGTCGCCCCCTCGCCGTAGTAGCCGGTCGTGTTCGCGATGACGGGGCCGGCGCACAGGATCGCACCGTAGGACAGGGCCTGGGCGGCCATGCCCGACCGGTAGAACACCCCCACGGCGCACGCCACCGCCAGCAGCGCGAGAATCACCGTCCCGGGCATGTCGTCGCGCACCGACAGCAGGGTGGCCGGCGCGAGAGTGCGGTGCTTCCATCGGCTTCGCAGGGTGCACCAGCGCACTCACCGGCGCCCGAAGGCCGGGTCGGCCCAGGACACGAGCGCCGTCGCCACGCCCATGGCGCGGGATGCGGGACGGCATGCGGTGCGGACGTCGCCGCGGGGCCGGTGCATAGGATCGCCGGCATGGCACTGCGACCTGTTCAGGTGAACGTGAAGGCTCTCGACCCCTCGGCGGTCGGCCGGTTCTGGGCGGCGGCGCTCGGGTGGAGTGCCTACAGCCCCGGCGTGACCACCTACGTCGGACCCGCGGGCGGCCTCGTCTGGCCGGATCCGGTGACCGTGGGCGTCGACGTCGTTCCCGTCCCGGAACCCAAGACGGCGGCGAAGAACCGTGTGCACCTCGATCTCGCCACCACCTCCGCGACGCATCAGGCGGAGTTGGTCGCGCGCCTGCGGGCTCTCGGCGCGAGGCCCGCCCATGTGGGTCAGGGCGACGTGCCGTGGACGGTCCTCGCCGACCCGGAGGGTAACGAGTTCTGCGTGCTGGAGCCTCGGGAGGTGCACCGGGACACCGGCCCGATCGCCCGGGTGGTGGTCGACTGCGCGGATCCGCGGGCCATGGCCCGGTTCTGGGGCGAGGCGACGGACTGGACCCTCCACGAGGTGACCGACGATCAGGCGGTCCTGCGCTCCGCCAAGGGGGGCGGCCCGTATCTGGAGTTCCTGCGTACGCCCGACGTGAAGACCGTGCCGGACCGCGTCCATCTGGACCTGCTGCCGTACCCCGGTGACGACAAGGGGGCGGAGGCGGCGAGGTTGCGGACCCTCGGCGCCACCGACCTCGACCTCGGCCAGGGCGACGTCCCGTGGACGTGCCTGACCGACCCGGAGGGCCACGAGTTCTGCGTCCTCGCCCCGTCCTGACGCCGAACCCGTCCGCCGGATCGCCCCGTCGCACGGGCGCCCGAGCGGCAGTCCGTCAGGCCAGGTTGCCGGCGGGGATCCGGATCGGGGCGAACCACTGCTGGATCCAGTTCGGATAAGTCGCCGGTGGCCTGCTGACCTCGTCGAGTTCGGCGAGGTCCTGCTCGGCCAGCGTAAGGTCGCCGGCGGCGACGTCGTCCGCGAGTTGCTCCACCGTGCGGACGCCGACGATCACGCTGGTGACGGCGCGCTGCGCGAGCAGCCAGGCCAGGGCCACCCGGGCCGGGCCGACCTCGTGCCGTGCCGCGACGGCCCGGACCACGTCGAGCACCGCGAATCCCCGGTCCTCGTCGAACGGTATGAAGTCGAAGCCGTTCCGGGCACGGCGGGAGTCCGGTTCCGTGGTCGCCCCACCACGGTCGAACTTGCCCGTGAGGAATCCGCCGGCCAGCGGCTGCCACACCGTCAGGCCCAGCCCCGCGTCCTCGGCCAGGGGCACCAGCTCGTGCTCGGCGTCGCGCGCCACCAGCGAGTAGTGGGCCTGGTTGGCGACGAACGCCGCCTGGTGGTGCAGCGCGGAGATGCCCAGCGCCTTGCTGATCTGCCAGGCGGCCAGGTTGGAGCAGCCGATGTAGCGGACCTTGCCCTGGCGCACCGCGTCGTCGAGGGCGCTCAGCGTCTCCTCCAGGGGCGTCAGGTGGTCGTGATTGTGGATCTGGTAGAGGTCGATGTAGTCGGTCCCCAGCCGGCGCAGACTGTCCTCCAGGGCCCGCATCACGTGCAGCCGCGACAGTCCCTGATCGTTGGGCCCCGGTCCGACCGGAGCGAGCAGCTTGGTCGCCAGCACCACGTCCCGCCGGCGCCGCCCGATCGCCCGGCCGAGCAGTTCCTCGCTCTCGCCGTCGGCGTAGACGTCCGCGGTGTCCAGGAAGTTGATCCCGGCGTCCAGCGCCGCGCCGACCACCCGGTCCACGTCCTCCTGACCCAGCGCCCCATGGGTGCCGTACACCGGGTGGTCCCTGCCTCCGAACGTCATCGCGCCCAGGGAGATCTCGGAGACCCAGACCCCGGTACGTCCCAGCAGACGATATTTCACAGTCACTCCTCGTAGGCACACGTACGTGCTTGGTCGCGGCGGCGGCCGGGGCAGGGCGCCCCACACCTTTCCGATCGCCACGTCCGGACATCACGTCCGGAAATTACGCTACACGATGTCCGGACACGGTGTAATCTGACGTTCCCCCGCCGGGCCCCGGCCCCACAACGACCCAGGATCCGGACATGCCCTCGATCACCCGCCGACGCGGCGCGAAGGTCGGCCGCCCCACCTCGGCCGAGGCGGACGTCCTGGCCTCGACCCAGCGCCTGCTGGCCGGCGGCGCCACCTTCACGGAACTCGGCGTGCAGCAGATCTGCACCGAGGCCGGCGTCGCCCGCTCGACCTTCTACAGCCACTTCCGCGACAAGACCGACCTGCTGCTGCGCCTGGCGAACCAGCTCATGGCCTCGTCCTTCGACGTCACCTCGGCGTGGCAGCCCGCGGCCGGCGTCGACGGCCTCGAAGAGGCCTTCCTGCACGTGATCCAGGTCTACCGGCGGCACGCCGCGGTCCGGCGGGCGCTCGCCGAGGTCGCGACGTACGACAGCGCCGTGCACGACTACTTCACGGCCGAGCTGAACCAGTTCACCGACTGGACGGTCAAGATCCTGCGCGCCGAGCAGGAGGCCGGCCGGACCCCCGCCGGCCTCGACCCCGTCAGCGCCACGCGGATCATCGTCACCGGCGGCGAGCGCGCCCTGACGGACCAGGTGACCTCTGCCGACGCGGCGAGCGACCCCGCGTTCGCCCGCGAACTCGCGCACACCTGGTGGCACGGCGTCTACCGTCGCCCCGGCACCTGACCCCCACGGGACGTCCGCGTACTAGGGTGGGCATCGGTGGGCTGTGAGACGGCCCGGAACGGGTGACGAGGGAGCAAGGCCCGCGGCCCGGCAACCGGTCCGCTGCAGGTCCGGCCGCCACGAGCGGCGACCGGAGCGGACCGCGCTCAAACCGTCGGGCATCGGGGATGGACCTGAGGCGGTTCTGAACCATGAGGGACACACATCGGATCGAGCCCGACGCGGCGAACCTCGGCGGTGGCCCCGTGCTCGCCGCATGGGAACGGTTCGTGCAGGGCGAGGATCACGTCCCGGGTGTCCGGCCGCTGGTGGCGATCTCCTGGCACCGCTGCCGGGAGCAGTACCGAGTCGATCCCCACCTCACCAAGGCTCCGGTGGCCGTGGCGAAGCCCGAACACACCCCCGAGCACGATGCGGTCTTCGCCGAACTGGGCTTTCGTGCCGCCGCAGTGGCGCATGAAGTGGGCAGCCTCGGCGGCGTCGTCACCGTCGCCGACGCCACCGGCCGGATCCTCGCCGCGTGGGGTGATCACGCCACGCTCGTGCGGGCCGGCGACTGCAATCTGGCGCCCTGGTTCTGCTGGTCCGAGCGCGCGGTCGGCACGAACGGCACGGGCACGGCGCTCGAGGCGCACGGCCCGGTGTCCATCAGGGGCGCCGAGCACTGGTGCCGGGCTTTCCACAACTGGGTGTGCGCGGGCATCGCGGTGCGTGACGTGGTGAGCGGCGAACCGATCGCGGTGCTGAACGTCTCCTGCTGGCGCGGCGGGCTTCCCCCGGCCGTCGAGAGCTGGCTGGCGAGCGCCGTGACCATGACCCGCTACCCCCTGAAGAGCCGCGCCCGGGACAGCGGCGCGGAGCTGGTAGCGGCGTACACCCAGGCCAGGGCGACGACCGGTGCGGCGCTCGCCGCTGTGGACACCGCGGGCAAGGTGGTGATCGCCGACGACATGGCGGGCGTGCTCCTGGGCGTCCCCGCGTCCACCCCGGCGATCGACCCCACCCTGCGATGGAACCCCGGGCTGCCGGAATTCATCGCGGCCGCCCGGTACGCCGGCAGTCAGGCGGTCCACGATCGCGACTGGGTCGGCTCGACGCAGATCTTCGCCCACCTCGCCGACGAGCCGACGTCGATCACCTTCCGGCCCGTCTTCTCCTCCGGCCATCTGATCGGGTCCCTGGTGCTGTTCGGGGTTTCCGACGGTGCGCGGCTGCCGCGGACGGAGGGGTCCGCGCACCCTCGGGTACCGCCGCGCCGGCTGGTCGCGCTGCGTGACAACCGGATGGTGTTGCTGCGGCTGCCGGAAGTCTCCTTCGCCGAGTCGCACGGGAGCGACGTGTGGCTCTCCACCGATCAGGGCCGATTGCGGGCCGCCTCACTGAGCCTGGACAGACTCGACAGCGATCTGGCGGATGTCGGCTTCCTGCGGGTGCACCGCCGCTACGTCGTCAATCTCAGCCGCATCCGGGAGATCGAGCGCGGGCTCAAGGGCGAGCTGTCCCTGGTCATGGAAGGCCGGACGAACGAAATGGTGCCGGTTTCCCGGCGGAACGCGCCGGCCGTGCGTCGCGCGCTGAACATCTGAACCACGACGCCACCTCCGGAAGGAGATTCCCGTGTCCGACTCTCCGGATGCCGCCGCCGACCGGACGAACGCCGGCAACGCGGGCGGCCTCGGCCTCTCCGTCCCCACCGGGCAACGCGGCCGCCCGATCGGCGCCGCGGGCCATCGCGACTGGTGGCCGGGCCGGCTCGACCTGAGGATCCTGCGGAAGCACCCCGCCAGTGCAAACCCCATGGGCGCGGACTTCGACTACGCCGCCGAGTTCCGCACACTCGACCTCGACGCCCTGGCGCGCGACGTCGACGAGGCCCTGACCACGTCGCAGGACTGGTGGCCGGCCGACTTCGGCCACTACGGGCCACTCGTGATCCGGATGGTGTGGCACTGCGCCGGCACCTACCGCGCCCATGACGGCCGGGGTGGCGCCGGCGCCGGCATGCAGCGTTTCGCACCGCTGAACAGCTGGCCGGACAACCGCAACCTCGACAAGGCCCGCAGGCTGCTGTGGCCGGTGAAGAAGAAGTACGGCCGCAGGATCTCCTGGGCCGATCTGATGGTCTTCGCCGGCAACCGTGCTCTGGAGACGATGGGTCTCACGACCTTCGGTTTCGCGGGCGGCCGGGCGGACGTGTGGGAACCCGACGAGGACGTCTACTGGGGTCCCGAGCACGCCTGGCTCGGCGACGAACGCCATGGCGGCGTCAGGGAGCTGCAGAGTCCGCTGGCCGCCGACCAGATGGGACTCATCTACGTCAACCCGGAGGGACCGAACACCGTCCCGGACCCGCTCGCCTCGGCCCGGGACATCCGCGAGACCTTCGGCCGCATGGGGATGAACGACGAGGAGACCGTCGCGTTGATCGCGGGCGGCCACACGTTCGGCAAGACCCACGGCGCCGCCGACCCGGCCACCCACCTCGGCCCCGAGCCCGAGGGTGCCCCTCTTGAGGAGCAGGGCCTGGGGTGGAAGAGCGGCTACGGCACCGGGAAGGGCCCTGACACCATCTCCAGCGGGCTCCACGGCACGTGGACGCCGACCCCGACGACGTGGGACAACAGCTTCTTCGAGACGCTGTTCGGCTACGAGTGGGACCTGGAGCTGAGCCCCGCCGGTCTGTGGCAGTGGATCCCGCGGGACGGCGGCGGTGCCGGCACCGTGCCGGACGCCCACGACCCGTCGACGACGCACGCCCCGACCATGCTGACGACGGACCTGGCACTGCGGTCGGACCCGGTCTACGAGCCGATCTCACGGCGTTTCCTGGACCACCCGGACCAGCTCGCGAACGCTTTCGCCCGGGTCTGGTTCAAACTGACGCACCTCGACATGGGTCCGGTCCGGCGTTACCTCGGACCGCTGGTCCCGCGGGAGACCCTGCTCTGGCAGGACCCGGTCCCCGCCGTGGACCACGAGCTCGTCGGGGCGGCGGACATCGCCGCGCTCAAGAGCCGGGTCCTCGCCAGCGGGCTGTCGGTCGCCCAGCTCGTCTCGACCGCGTGGGCGTCGGCGTCGACCTTCCGCGCCAGCGACAGGCGCGGCGGGGCGAACGGCGCGCGCATCCGCCTCGAGCCGCAGCGGGGGTGGGAGGTCAACGACCCCGGCACGCTGGCACAGGTGCTGGGCACCCTGGAGGAGGTCCAGGAGTCCTTCAACGGATCCCAGGCCGGCGACAAGAGGATCTCGCTGGCCGACCTCATCGTGCTCGGCGGGGCCGCCGCCGTCGAGCGGGCCGCGGAAGCGGCCGGCCACGGGATCCGGGTCCCCTTCGTTCCGGGACGCACGGACGCCACGCAGGAGTGGACCGATGTGGAGTCCTTCGCGCCCCTCGAGCCGGCCGCGGACGGGTTCCGCAACTACTGCGGTGGCGGGAACGACCGGCTGCCGCCGGAGCATTTGCTGGTCGACCGCGCGAGTCTGCTGGACCTGAGCGCGCCCGAGATGACCGTCCTGGTGGGTGGCCTGCGGGTGCTGGGCGCCACCTACCGCCAGTCGCCGCTGGGCGTGTTCACCTCGCGGCCCGGGTCGTTGACCAACGACTTCTTCGTGAACCTGCTCGACACGGGCACGGCATGGGAGCCGGCGTCCGCGGCTGCCGAAACCTTCCTGGGGCGCGACCGGGGCACTGGCGAGGTCAAGTGGACCGGCAGTCGCGTCGACCTCGTCTTCGGCTCGAACTCCGAGTTGCGTGCCATCGCGGAGGTCTACGCCAGCGACGACGCACGGGAGAAGTTCGTGAAGGACTTCGTCGCCGCGTGGGACAAGGTCATGAGCCTGGACCGGTACGACCTCGTTCGATCCTCCCGACGGGGGCACACGGGCGACGAACGGTAGCCGGTCGCGGACGAACGGCATGATGCGGCCCGCGCACGCGCTCACCCTTGTCGGTGTGATCCGTCCGGCGTAGCGTGCTTGTCAGGCGGCACATTATCCGCTTTCCCGCGCATGCAATTCCGCGCAATGGAATTCCGATGCGACGAATTTTCTTCGAAGTCAATTCGGAGACCGCTTTCGAGGGACGGTGTGCAACCGGCCGCGACGTACCTCGGTCAGTGCGGCCGGCACAAAGAAAACGGCGATCTCGGCATGAGGAGAGTGACGCCCCGATGACGACCACGCAGGAGCGATCCGACCTGCTGGACAAGATCGGGTTGGCCGAACAGAACAAGGCGGCGCTGGGTCAGGTGCTGGGAACCGGGAGCATCGGATACGCCGACGAGACATCGGATGGCACCATGCGGGCCACGATTCGGATCCACCCGGACGAGCTGATCTGGGATCCGTCCATTCTGGTCATGCCCCACGGAGGCGATATCGAACTCGAACTCGTCAATGACGATCTGAACACGCACTGCGCGCTCCTGCCGAGCAATGGCGACCGGAAGTTCATCTGGCTGGTGAACCATTCGCGCGGACGCGCGACCCTCAACCTCGACGGACCGGGCTACTACTGGTACTGCTCGCCCACGGGCAACGACGAGGGCCGGGGGTTGACCGGGGCCATCGTCGTCCTGGGGGAGGCTCCGCCGGAGGCTCGTCTCGACCGCCCCGAGCAACCGCGGCCGTAGGAAGGAGGAGGAGATGTCCGTCGACTACGTGGACGCGGGCGAAGCCGTCGACCAGGGGTTGCTGAGCGGCAAGGTCGCGGGCGGGGAGATCGCGCCGCCGGTGGTGGCCGGCCTCGACTACGAGCGCATACTCAACGCCCGCCGGGAACCCCACAACTGGCTCACCTACTACGGCGCCTACAACGGCCAGCGGTACAGCCCGCTGGACCAGATCAACACGGACAGCGTCAAGCGGGTCGTCCCCGCATGGGTCTTCCAGGCCGGTACGACCGGACTGATCGCGGGTGCGTCGACCTACTCGTTCGAGGCCGCCCCGATCGTCGTCGACGGGGTCATGTTCGTGTCCGGCTGGGACGGCTGGGTCTGGGCACTCGACGCGAAGACCGGGGTGGAGATCTGGCGCTACAAACACGCCGTCCCCTTCGACGTGTCCCTGTGCTGCGGGAACGTCAACCGCGGCGTCGCCGTGGCCCAGGGGAAGGTCTTCACCGTCACGCCGAACGCCCGTCTCCTCGCACTCGACGCAACCACCGGCAAACGGGTCTGGGACAAGACCTACGGCGACGTCAGAGCCGGCGAGAGCGCCACACTCGCCCCGCTGGTCGTGAAGAACATGGTCGTCGTCGGCAGCTCCGGCGGCGAGTTCGGCGTACGCGGCCACCTCGACGCATTCGACCTGGCCACCGGCGAGCACCAGTGGCGCTGCTACACGGTGCCCAAACCCGGGGAGCCGGGCTCGGAGACCTGGCCCGCCGACGGCGAGGCCTGGGCGCGTGGTGGGGCGAACTGCTGGGTCACCGGCACGTTCGACCCGGAGACCAACCTGCTGTACGTCGGCACCGGCAATCCGGCGCCCGACTTCGACGGAGGTGTCCGCGAGGGGGACAACCTCTTCACCGACTGCGTCATCGCCGTCGACGTCGACAGCGGCCAGATCCGCTGGCACTACCAGTGCACCCCGCACGATGTGTGGGACTACGACAGCATCGCCGAGTGCATCCTGTTCGAGCGGGACGGACGCAAACTGCTCGGGCACTTCGACAAGAACGGCTACTTCTTCGTCCTCGACCGCACGAACGGGGCGAGGGTCGGGATCACCCCCTTCGTGGACCGCATCACGTGGGGGGCCATCACGAGGGACGGCCGGGTGACGGCCAAGGCGTACCCCGACAAGGAGGGAGAACCCGTCCACTTCTACCCGGGACCGGCCGGCGCCAAGGAATGGACCCACGCGGCCTACAGCCCGAAGTCCGAGCTGTTCTACGTCCCCGTCCAGGACACGGGTGCCACGGCCACCCGGCGGCGCCGGGAGTTCAGGGAGAGCATCCCGTACTGGGGCGCGGGCGTTCAGGTGGACATCGAGGACATGGCCGGGTCCGTCAGCGCGTTCGACGCCGACGGCGCGGAGAAGTGGCGCTGGCGCAACGAACTGCCGATGTGCGCCTCGGTGCTGGCCACCGGCGGTGACCTGGTGTTCGCCGGTGAACCGTCCGGCGAGTTCAACGCGCTCGACGCCCGCACCGGGAAGCTGCTGTGGCAGTTCCAGTGCGGGAGCGGCCACCACAGCAGCCCGACCACCTACATGGTCGACGACAGGCAGTACGTCGCCGTGCCGGTCGGCTGGGGCGGGTGGGCCGAGGGATTCCTCCCCGGCATGCTCGGTGCGGGGCACGGAAGCGCCCTGATCGTCTTCGCCCTCCCTGACTGGTCGTAGCGCGACCCGGATCTGCCGTATCCGGTCGGAAAGGAGGTGGGTCCATGGAATCCCAGCCCATGGAATGCCAGCTGGAATCCCAGCTCGCCGTGTGGGAGACGCCCGAGTTCGAGGAGATCGCGGTCGCGGCCGAGGTGACGGCCTACGTCGCCCGGCTCGAGGACTAGCGGATGCGGGGCACGCCGGACCGTGTCCGGCGGCGCCCCCCACGGCTTGGGACGCCCACGTACGGCCGGGCGGACGATCGACCGGCCCGGAGGCGGACATCGGACGAAGGGAGTGCCGGCGTGCTGCTGCGCGTGCTGGGCTCAGCGGCGGGAGGCGGATCCCCGCAGTGGAACTGCGGCTGCCCGGTGTGCGCCGCGGTCCGCTCCGGGGCCGCACCCCCGCGCACCCAGTCCTCGATCGCCGTCAGCGCCGACCACCGCCGGTGGTTCCTCCTCAACGCCTCCCCCGACCTCCGCGCCCAGTTCGAGGCCTTCGCGGGCCTGCACCCGCGGGGCGACCGGACGACACCGCTGGAAGCGGTGCTGCTGACCGACGCCGAACTGGACCACACACTGGGCCTGCTGCTGCTGCGCGAGGCCCGGGCCCTGCGCGTGTACGCCACACCGGCGGCACACAAGACCCTGTGTGACGGCTCGGGGATCCTGAGCACGCTGCGGCACTACTGCACCGTCGATTGGCAGGCCGTGGTCCCCGGCAGCGACCTGGCGCTGGACGACGGGCTGTCCTGCCGGGCGTTCGACGTTCCCACCGCCAAACGCGCCCGGTTCGGAGCCGAGGCGGACCACGGCCGTGTCGTGGGCTACCGGCTGACCGACGAGCGCACCGGGGGCACGCTGGTCTACCTGCCGGCGGCGCAGTCGCTGACAGCAGCGCTGCGCACGGAGATCGAAGGCTGCGGATGCCTGCTGTTCGACGGGACCTGCTGGCGCGACGACGAGCTCGTCCGGCTCGGCCTGACAGGCAGGACGGCCCGGGAGATGGGCCACCTGCCCATCGACGGCCCGGACGGCAGCCTGTCCCAGCTCCCGTCGCTCGCCGCGGGGCGGACGATCCTCGTCCACATCAACAACACCAACCCCGTTCTCCTGGAGGACGCACCCGAGCGGCGCGCACTGCGGGAGAGCGGCATAGAGGTGGCCGCGGACGGCCTCGAGGTCCAGGTGTAGAGCCGTGACGACAACTCCCGCGAGGACAGCCAGGAACAGCGGCACCGACGGCTTCGTCGAGACGTTGCGGGCCCACTCGCGGCGCTACCACGACCAGCACCCGTTCCACGTCCTGATGAACGCCGGCGGGCTGAGTCCTCGCCAGATCCGCGGCTGGGTGGCCAACCGTTTCTACTACCAGGAGAACATCCCCCGCAAGGACGCCGCGATCCTCTCCAACTGCCCCGACCTCGAGTTCCGCCGTCGCTGGCTGCGGCGGATCACCGACCACGACGGCGCCGCCGCCGGCGAGGGCGGCATCGAGGCGTGGCTGCGCCTCGGCGAGGCCGCGGGGCTGACGCGCGAGGAGGTCCGGGACCACCGGCACCTGGTACCCGGGGCGCGGTTCGCCGTGGACGCCTACGTGAACTTCGCCCGGACCCGCCCGTGGGTGGAGGCGGTGGCCTCGTCGCTCACCGAGCTGTTCGCACCCGATCTGATGGCCGCGCGCCTGGCCGCGTTCGAGCGCTGGTACCCGTGGATCGAGCCCGAGGGCCTCGCCTACTTCCGCACCCGCCTGGAGCAGGCCCCCCGTGACTGCGAACACGCCCTCCAGGTGGTCACGTCGCATTGCGTCTCCGCCGAGTCCCAGGCCCGCGCCGTCGACGCGCTGTCGTTCAAGTGCGACGTCCTGTGGAGTCTGATGGACTCCATCGAGCAGGCCTACCCGAAGTGACCGCCATGGACACGACCTCCACAGGAACGACCAGGACCAGGACCGGCCCCGGCGTCGAGGTGTGCGGCGCCGACCGGCCCGTGCTGGCGCGCCATGTCCGGCTCACCTTCTGCCGGACCAGACAGCGCCCGATCCTGCTGCACCCCGAGACGGTGGTGGTCCTGAACGGCAGCGGCGCGGCGATCCTCGAACTGTGCGACGGGCGGCACACCGTGGCGGAGATCGTGACCGAGCTGGGCACCCGCTACCAGGCCGTTTCCGGGAACGAGGTGCGGCGGTTCCTGGCCCGGCTCGTCGCCCGGCGCTGGATGGAGCTCACCGATGGATAGCCCGTTCGGGTTGCTCGCCGAACTCACCTACCGCTGCCCGCTGGCCTGCCCGTACTGCTCCAACCCGCTGAACATGGCCGGCTACCGGGACGAGCTGGCCCTGGACGAGTGGCGGCGGGTGCTGGCCGAGGCCGCGGACCTGGGGGTTCTGCAGTGCCACCTGTCCGGCGGGGAACCTTTGTTGCGGCGCGACCTGGTGGAGATTGCGGCGGCCGCTCACGACCTGGGTCTCTACACCAACCTCGTGACCAGCGCCCTGGGGCTCTCCCGTCCGAGGGCCGGGCAACTGCGGGCGGCCGGGCTGGACCACGTGCAGATCAGCATCCAGGCCGACGAAGCGGCCGTGTCCGACCGGATCGCCGGCATCCCGTCCTTCCGGCGCAAGATCGAGGCGATGCGACTGGTCAAGGAGCTGGGCTGGCCCCTGACCGTGAACGTGGTGCTGCACCGGCACAACATCGACCGGGTCGCCGACGTGCTCGCCCTGGCCGAGGAGGTCGGCGCCGACCGGGTGGAGCTGGCCAACACCCAGTACTACGGCTGGGCCTGGCGCAACCGTGCCGCGTTGCTGCCCAGCCGGGCCCAGCTCGACGCCGCCGAGGCCGTCGTGCGGGCCGCCCGCGACAGGTTGCGGGACCGCATGGACGTCATCTACGTCATCTCCGACTACTACAGCCGCTACCCGAAGCCCTGCATGGGCGGCTGGGCGTCCCGGCAGCTGACCGTGACGCCGAACGGCGACGTCCTGCCCTGCCCGGCCGCGCAGTCCCTGCCGTTGCCTCGGGCCAGCGTGCGGGAGGACTCGCTGGCGCGGATCTGGGCCGAATCCCCGGTGATGACGGCGTTCCGGGGGACCGACTGGATGCCCGAGCCCTGCCGGAGCTGCTTCCGGCGGGAGGTCGACTTCGGCGGCTGCCGCTGCCAGGCGTTCCTGCTCACCGGCGACGCGGCCCGTACCGACCCGGTCTGTCACCTGTCGCCCGACCACCAGCTCGTCGCCCGGGCGGTCGAGGCCGCCAACACCGGCTCGCGGGCCGACGATCCCGCGCTGGTCCCCCGGCCGCACCGGCCGGACCGGCCCGCCGGCCGGACCGGATCCGGGGCGGATCGGGCTAGCCACCGAACCACAACGGCAGCGCCACGGCGGCGATGATCAAGGTGACCCCGCTCAGCAGGTCCGAGCGGATGCGGATCAGACGCGCCGTGGCCCGCCCTAGCTGCAGCCCCACCAGCGACATCGCCGCCGTCACGATTCCGAAGACGGCGGCCGAGAACCACGGCGAGAGCCCGAGGAGACCCAGACTCGCTCCCGCGAACAGGTTGTCCAGGCTCAGTGTCAACGGGATGCCGAACAACGCCCACGGGTGGTCCAGCTCCTCGGGCTCGGGGTTCCGCAGGGCCGAGACGACGAGGTAGAGACCGTACCCGCCGAGTGCGGCCGCGCCCACCAGGTCGGCGACGTCCCCGACGGACTCCCCGAGCCGGCGACCGATCAGCAGCCCGACGAGGGGCATGACCGCGTCCCACAATCCGAAGGTCAGCGCCACCTGCACCGCTCGCCTCAGACCGAACGGGACGGTGCCCAGCGCGATCGACACCCGGAAGTTGTCGAGACTGAGTACAAAACCCAGGACCAGTATTTCCCACACCATGACGACGGCGCTGCCCGGTGGCGACGGACGACGGCGGCGCCGGATCCACCGCGTGAACCATCCGTCAGGTGGGGAACGATCCCCAACGGGCCGCGAAATTCGCTCAACAAAGCCGACTTCCGGCGCGTTTTCCACACTACTCGCCGCGACGCCCGGGGCCAATCGACGCATGGGGCAGCCCGCACGGCACCGCCTCCCCCGGCGCGCCATCGGTCGTACCGCGTGTCCGAGGCGCGTGGGGAGGGCGGTGCCGTGCGGGCCGCGCGCCGGCGGGTCAGACCAGCTTCGCCCGGAAGACCTGCTGCGTCTCGTCGCGCTGAGTACGGGTCGCGCCGCGGTCACTGGTGAACACCACGACACCGCGGTGCAGGGCGGGCCAGGTGCCGTTGCCCCGGTGACTCACCTGGGTGGCCTGGGACCAGCCCTTCTTCCCGTCGAGAGTGGCGGTGAAGATCTTCCACCGCCAGTCGGCCGAGCGGGAGTCGTACCAGACCGCGCGAACCGTGCCGTCGGGGTCCACGCCGAGCTTCGCCCGCTGGCTCATCGCGTCGGCGTCGAGGCCGACGTTCTCGAACGCCGTCCACGTGAGGCCGCCGTCGGTGGAGCGGCCGGCCCGGAGCTGGAGGTTGGAGCCGGAGCTCTGCAGCGCGCCGCTCTCCCAGATCGCGACGAACATGCCGTCCTCGTCGACGGTCAGTCCCGGATGCCTGTCGGAGCGGTCGCTGACCTTGCTGACCTGGACAGGGGTGCCCCAGCCGCGGCCCGGTGCCTTGCGTACCGAGGCCAGCACCTGCCAGTTGTCGGGGTCCGTACCGCCGCCGGCCGGCTCGCCGGCGGGCGGGGTGTGGCCGGTCCAGAGCGGGTCCGGGTCGTAGCGGTCGTCCTGCCAGCTGATCACCGCGTGCCGGCCGTCGTGGACGGCGACGGCCGGGAACAGGGAGGCGGGGTAGCGCGGGGAGCGCGCGTCCCCGGGCACGCCGGGACCGGTCACCTTGCCGGCCGCGGAGATGTTGACCGCGGCCTTGTCGACGCCGACGATCTGCGCGTACACGTCGAAGGCGCCGCCGCTGTTGTCGGACCACGCGACCAGCGGGTGGCCGCCGACCAGCGCCAGCGCCGGGTGGACGGCGCGCCCCTTGCCCTTGCTGATCTTGTCCGGGGCCTTGAAGGAGCTGCCGCCGTTCGCGCTGTGCGCGAGCAGGATCACCGGACGGTGCGGCTGCTCCTTGCCCTGCTCGTCCTGCCAGACCACCCACACGTCCTCGGAGTCGGCGGCTATGCGCGGGAACCGCGCGGTGGCCGAACGACCGGAAAGGGTGACGGACTTGGAGATCCGGCCCCTGCCGTCGATCCGGCGGTAGACCACCTTGCTGGCGTGGTCCTCGTGCACCTCCGCCACGATGTGCGTGACGTCTCCGACGACCGCGACATCGGAGAATCCGGCGAACGCGCCCAGGTCGCCGGTGACGAGTTCCGCCTTGTCGTCGGCGGTGTCGGCGGCGGGGAGCGGGATCTCGGGCCGGGGGACAGCCGGAGCGCCGACCGAGACGAAGATCGGCGAGGTGGCGCCCCGCAGCTGGTCCGGCAGGTTCGGGTCGGCGTCGGAACCCGAGGGGCTGCCGGGTGAGCGGGCCTCGGCCCGGAACCAGCCGTGGTCCGTGCCCTTGAGGACCAGCGGCAGCTCGTAGCTCTCGTTGGCCCGCTGCGGCCGGTAGCTCGCGATCGGGCCCGCGGTACGGCCGGGGGCGGCGTACACGTGGACGGTGGTTCCCTTGCCGCCCCTCACCTTCACGCGCAGCGTGGCCTTCTTGGGCAGCTTGCGGTCGGCCACGACCACCTCGTCGCCGCCGATCGCTTCGAACACGCCGTCACCGTCCGCGTCCGCCTCGATCGTCAGGAACGGCCCCGAGGTGTTCTGGGCGACCGTCGTACGGCCGCTGCGGAACCCGTCGAGGATGCCCAGGACCGAACGCTTCGCCGCGAAGACATGGGTGGTGGGTGTCCCGGGGGCGTCGACGTCCCACAGCTCGCGGAAATGGCAGTCGCTCGCCGCCGCCACCCCGAAACGGAAACCGGCGTTCCACCGGTTCTCCGCGTACTCGACCTGCTCGTCCGGGCCGGTGGAGACGTTGAGCACCTCGGCGAGGTCCGCGCCCTGGACGCTGGCGTTGGCGTTCGGGCCCGTCGCCGGCGTGTACTCGCCGTCGTCGGGGTGGGCCTGCGACCACACGGCACCCTGCGCGTGGGCGTCCCAGACCGACTGCTGTACGTGCCGGAAGGCCGCGGAGCCGGGCGGGTTGGCGCCGTCCACGATCACGTCCACGTTGCCCAGCACGATGGCGTGGGGCGAGCCGTTCGCCTCCTCGCCCGGGATCAGCAGCAGTTCGGACGACTTCCACTGGGGGTCCCAGACCTGGTCGTACGTCCGGTGGTCGGTCAGCGGCATGAAGTCGAGGCCGGCCTTCTCGCCCTGCGCGATCTGGTCGCCGACGGGAAGGTTGCCAGGCAGGGCCTGGTGGGACGTCTGGCGGGGCCCGCTGCCGTCCGAGGAGTGGTCGTCGTGGACGTGGGTGTCACCCGCGAGCCACTTGCCCGTGGGCGCCTTCGCCCGGTTGAGCGCGGACGTCCGGCCCGCGGTCTTGACCTTGCCGCCCTGCCCCGAAGCGGGCCCCGCGGCGGCCTCGGCGGTGCCCGCGCCGACGCTGACCGCCACGACGGCGGAACCCGCCATGACCACGAACTTCCGCCGGGTCAGTGCCTCGGACCCGCGGTCCGGCCCGCTGGACCCTCTTGTCGTTTCCATGTACTGCGCCTTTCCTCGCACCGTTCCCCTGCGGATCGGTGCAGTCTCCTGGACACTAAGGCGCCCCTTTTTCGGGGAAATGAACTGATAGCGAACTGTTCGCGGTGCTCGGCGCATCAGACGCCCGCGTCCCGGACGGCCGCCGCCAGGCAACGGGTTACGTCAAGCCCGGCTCCTACGGGATCCGGGCGGGCCGTCCCTGGCGGCTCGCGCCAGGAGGCCGCGAACGCGGACGCCCCGGGGCAGCGCTGTGCAGCCGGCCTCCTCGACCGGCTTCGCGCAGGACCCAGCCGTCTCCTCCCGCCCCGCCAGTCTGGCAGTAGGTGCATGCCCCATGCATGGGTCAAACGCCCCTATGGGTGCGGCTGCCGTCCGGGTCGAACGACTCCCGTGCGTGCCCCCGGATCCCCCGCGGAACGGCCGCGGGCCGGTGTTCCGCGGGCTCCACCCCCGCGGAACACCGGACCCCTCCCCGGCACCCCGGCAGCGCGGCAGCCCGGCAGCCCGGCAAGAGGTCAATCCGGCCGCCACTGCCCCGCGTCCTCGCGCCACGCCTCACCGGCCGGCCAGGTCAGCACAGGCGCGCCCGGTTCCTCCACGCGCGTCAGCGCCACCATCGCCAGGTCGTCGGACGGGAGCGCGCCGGCGTGGTCGACGACATCCTCGAGGATCTCCCCCAGCACGTCCGGCAGGCACACATGACTCGGCGCGCCCTGCCGGACCCACCGCCACCCGGGCGCCCGCTCCAGCAGCGGGTAGCAGCGTCCGGCGGCGTCGCGTGCCTCCATCAGCCCGTCGGTGTAGAGCAACAGCGTGTCCCCGGGGCACAGTTCGAAGCGTTCCTCGATGGCGCCGCAGTCCCGCAGCCCGTACAGGCCCAGCGGAGGAGCCGGGCACCCCGCCACCAGGGCCACGCTCCCCCGGCGGGCCCGGATGGGGGGCGGATGACCGTGGTTGACCATGCGGGCGAACCGCTCGCCGTCCCGCACCTCCAGCAGCAGCGCCGTGACGAATCGTTCGTCCTTGTCGCGGGAGAGGTCTTCGCTCTCCGCCAGGTGGAACAGGAAGCTCTCCTCCAGACGAGCCGACAACTCGGCCAGGGTCGCCGCGCGCGGCGCCCATTCCCGGAAGGCCCCGAGCACCGCCGCGACGTCCTCGAAGGTGGGCAGGCCCTTGCCGCACACGTCTCCGATGATCAGCCGGGTCGCCCCGCCCGCGCGTGCGACCGCGTAGAGGTCCCCACCGACCTGCCCCCGGCCCCCGCAGGGCCGGTAGATGGAGGCGAGCCCCAGAGCACCGATGCGCCCGGGGAGCGGCCGCAGCAGGACCCGCCGCACGGTGTCCGACACGGCGTGCGCCCGCGCCTCCCTGCAGCGATAGCGGTCCTTCACGTTGCCGAGCACCATCGCCGCCGTCCCCGCGGTGACCAGCGGCGCGAGGCCGCACGCGAGACTCGGATGGGAGTACAGCGGCAGGATCACGCACACCGCGCACACCGCGAGGATCCACGCCACCACGCTGGCGGTGGCCAGATACCGCACCGGTTTGCCCTCGTCCTGCCCCTCCTCGAACTGCTCGATGTCCGCCATAGGCGTCACTCCCTCGCGGTCCGCGCCGGGCCGGGGACCGGCGGATCCCCGCGCGGTTCCCGGCCGGCGCATCGACGTCCCACTCGTGATGGGACACCTCGACCGTAGGGAGGAAGGCGACCTTGCCCCTTGCCCGATCGTGCACAGCGTTTTGCCCGTCCCTGCACTGCACGGCCCGAGGGCGGCATCGCGGGGCGGATCGGGGGCGGATCGGGGGCACCTCAGGGGCGGCGGGCGGCCCAGACCGTGCGTTCGGTGCGCACGCGCAGGTCGGTGCGGTGCGGGATGCCGTCGGGGCTCCCGGCGTCCAGCAGGCGGTCGAGGGCGGTCAGGTCGTCCGGCGTCAGGGCGGGGGCGACGGCACCGCGTATGCGGCGCAGGGCGCCGAGGGCGTAGCGGGTGACGGTCTCGGTGGGGGGCGGGGCGATGTCGACGGCCAGGGTGCGCTCGGCCTCCACGGCGAAGCCGGCCGCGGTCAGCTTGCCGGCCCAGTCGGCGCCGCGGTGGGGGACGTGCTCGGCGTGGTGGCGGTCGAGTGTGGCGTGGCAGCGCTCCTCCAGGCCCGGGGCGTCTGCCGGGGCGTCCTCGGGCAGGAAGCGGGGGAAGCCGGCCAGTTCGACGACGGCGAGGAGGCCGCCCGGGGCCAGGAGGTCGTGGACCTGGCGCAGGGTTCTGTCGGGGTCGGCCATGTGGTGCAGGGAGGCCGAGGCCCAGACCAGTTCCGGGGCGCCGAGGCCCGGCCAGGCAGGTGCGTCGAGGTCGGCGCGGACCAGGCGTACGCGGTCGGCCACTCCGGCCGCGGCCGCCTTCGCCTGCAGGCGGTCCAGGTGCGGGGCCGAGGAGTCGACGGCCGTCACGTGTGCCGCGGGGAAGCGCCGGAGCAGGGCGAGGGTTCCGGCTCCTGTGCCGCAGCCGAGGTCGACGATGTGGCGGGGGCTGTCCTGCATCGGCAGCCATGCCGTGACGGACGCGGTGTGTTCGGCGAGCACTTCCGCGTCCAGGTCGAGGATCTCCGCCTGGCCGGCTGCGTCGTTGTCGTGGTCGTACCCGTTCTCCTGCTCGTGGACGTGGACGTGAGGGGCGGCTGCCTGCGGGCTGGGGTGGCTCATGGCGGTCACGCTAACCGGGCCGTGGGCGCCCGGCCCCGCGGCTTCCGGAAAGCGCAAGGCGATCGCCGGCTGGGCTGCGGCAGGCGCAAACCGTCAGGGCTGCGCGTTCCCCGTGTCGTCGCCGCGCTGGTGGCCGCGGCGGGCGTCGCGGTCGAAGATGCCGAGGATCTCGCACGGTCCGCCCTCGGCGCCGATGGCGTGCGGGAGCATCGTGGGGAACTCCGCCGCCTGGTTGGTCTCGATCCGCAGGCGCCGGTTGCCCAGGAGCAGGACCGCGGTGCCGGACAGGACGACGAGCCATTCGCGGCCGGGGTGGGCGCGCATGCGCGCCGGCTGGTCGGGCGGCGGGTTCGTCATGCGCTGCCGAACAACGGTCATGCCGGGTTCCGCCTTGATCGGCCAGCGCATCTGACCGCGCGCCCTGTCGATCGCCGGGTTGGACACGACGTCGTCCGACGCGTTCTCGACCAGCTGGTCGAGGGAGGTGTCCAGCGCGCGTGCGAGGGTGACGAGCTGGTCGAGGGCCAGTCGGCGCTGCCCGTTCTCGATGCGGGAGAGCGTGGACTGGCTGACGTTGGCGCGGGTGGCCAGCTCCTCCAGGGACCAGCCCTGGGCGACGCGCAGAGCACGGATGCGTTTGCGTACCAGGCTGTCCAGGTCGTCATCGTCTTGCGGCATGGGCAAGAGCCTATGCGTTCACGGCAAGGAGTGCCTGGCGCGGCGCTGTACGGCTCCGCCGCGTCGCGGGGCCGCGGGCAAGGACTCGACGCAAGAAGACGGGAGGGCAGCGCTGCCCGACCGGACGATCGACGCGGTGGTGATCGGCGGGCGGCGCCGCCGGGCTGAACGGGGCTCTGACGCGGCCCCGCTCCCGCCGCCCGGTCGTCGCGATCGACAGCGGAACGCCGCGCAACGCGCCCGCCCATGGCGTCCACGGACTGCTCGGCCTGGACGGCACTCCCCCGGACCGGGACGCGGCAGTCGCGCGAGGCTCGCGCGGCTGCCGCGTCCGCTTCCTTCACGGCCGTCGTGGTGCGGGTGCGGCGTGAGCGCCCTCGACGCCGCGTCCCCGGTGGCCGACGACGCCCGACCGCGTGCCGGTTACTGAGTCACGCCCTTCTGGATCTCCCAGAAGCGGAAGATGGTGGAGGGGTCGAGGGTCCATTCCAGGCCGTTGATGTTGTCCCGGGACACGACGTACTGCTTGCCCTGCCACAGCGGGATGATCGGCACGTCGTCCGCGACCATGTCCTGCAGTTCCTCGAAGTCGGCGGAGGTGGCGGCGCGGCCGGCCTCGGCGGCGGTGCGCGGGAGCAGCTCGCCGGTGATCTTCTTGTTGACGTAGTTGTTGCCCAGGACGTTGCCGTCGCCGAAGAAGGGGGCGGTGAAGTTGTCCGGGTCGGGGTAGTCCGGGACCCAGCCGCGTACGTACACCGCGTACTTGCCGGCTTCGATGTCCTTGGCGTACTGGTCGGCGTCGGTGGTCTTGACGTCCACGTCGAACAGGCCGCTGGCGTTGAGCTGCTTGGCGATCGCCTTCAGCTCCGCCACGGTGCCCGGGCCGAAGCGCACCGGCGTCGCCCACAGCGTGAAGGAGACCTTGCCGGTGATCCCGGCCTGCGCCAGCGCGGCCTGCGCCCCGGCGGTGTCGCCGCCCTCGCCGTAGCGGTCGAAGAACGCGGTGTTGTGACCGGTGATACCGGCCGGCACGATCGAGTACAGCGGGCTCGCGGTGCGCTGGTACACGTCGCGGATGAACGCCTTGCGGTCGATCAGATAGGCCACCGCGCGACGCACGGCCTTATTGCCCACCACCGGGTCGTCGAGGTTGAACACCAGGTGCTGGACCTCCGCGCCGGTGCCCTCCACGACCTGGATCCCGGTGTCGCCGGCTATCGAACTG
>NZ_JARAVM010000058.1:0-31573 GCF_033792735.1 Streptomyces sp. PA03-3a | reverse complement strand
GTGTGCGGCGGAGCGAGTTGCCGAGGGTGTATCCGAAGCCCGGCTCCAGCGGCTCGATCACGAACCGGGAACGGAACTCGTCGACGACCTCTTCGGTCAGTGACGGACGCTGTGCAATCAGCACGGGGTATGGCCTCCAGTGTTTGGCGCCCGCTATGTGACGCCGTAGACACCATGAAGGGTACGGGCCCTTCCGCCTCCTTCGATGCTGACCCGCCCGTCTGGCGGCCGGCGGCCTGGCCAGGCCCCTGTCGGACTGAGGTCCGACGATCACCTGCTCCCGTCGCGGGGAGTCGGCCACCCGACCATGACGTGGGTGCATACTGGGGACGATGACAAAGCCTGCTGCACCGAAGCGTCACTTGCCTACCAGCCCCTTCAAGGCCCCGGCCACGTCGGCTCCCAAGCACTTCGCCGTCGGTGACCAGGTCACACACGACATCTACGGTCTCGGCCGGGTGATCAGCGTCGACGACGGAGTCGCGGCGCTCGTCGATTTCGGCTCGGCCCAAGTGCGGGTCGCGAGCCCGTACGCCAAGATGACCAAGCTGTAGGACCGCTGTGCCGGGTCTCGGCACGCCAGGCCCCTTCAAGGGTCTGTAACGAAAGGGAAACCTCTCATCGACCAGACGTCGCTGTTCTCCGCCCTGGAAGGGCAGCCCCGCGGCGCGACCGCGGCGTCGCCGCCTCCGGCGACCAATCCCTTCCAGGCCCCGGACTTCGGGGAGGACGAGGCCTTCCCGGCGGAGGACGTCCAGGACCCCGCCTAGGCCGGGGACAACCGGCTCCCGCGAGCGCGGTGGTCCCGGCACCTTGCGTGCTGACGGGTGCGCCCCGTCATCGCGTGGGCGTGAGGCGGTCCAGCGCGTCCAGGACCCGGGCCCAGGGAAGGCCGCGTCCGCCGGGCTCCTCGCCCGGCTCCGGCAGGGGCCGTGCCTCCGGGTCGTCCACGAGGTGGACGCCCGCCTCGCTGAGGGTGGCGAGATGGCGGGGCCAGGCGGGGTGGCGGGCGTGGGCCGCGGTGACGGCCGGAACGGCCACGAGCGGCACGTGCGGGGTGCCGAGGACCTCCACGAGCAGGGTCAGGGCCTGGTTGTCGGCGATACCGAGGGCGAGCTTGGCCAGGGTGTTGGCGCCCGCCGGGGCCAGTACGCAGCAGTCCGCGGCCGGATGGGGCCGCGGCTCGCCGGGGAGCCGCGACCGGTCGCGTACGGGCAGGCCCGTCACATCGCGCAGCCGCCCGATCTCGTCCCGTTCCCGCAGCCAGCCTGCGGCGGTCGGGGTGAGCGTGACGGCGACGCGCCAGCCGCGGGCGATCGCGGGCAGGACGAAGCCCTCGCGCAGGGTCTCGACGCCGTCAGCGGCCGAGCCGACGACGGCGAGGACCCCGCGGACCGGCCGCGGCTGCGAGGGGGGCGTGTCAGAAGCCATGGCCACCCCTTACCCGAACCGGCCCTCCACGTAGTCGGCCGTCCGGGGATCGGTCGGGCTCGCGAACACGGCCGTGGTGGGGCCGTGCTCCACGATGCCACCGGGGGTTCCGACTGCCGCCCGCACGGCGGCTGCCCGGGCGCGAAGCGGACGGACCCCGCGGTCCCGTTCCGCGGGGTCCGGAATGCCGGCCGGAGTGACCGGCGCCGGAGGGGCGGCGGCTCGCGCCGCGCTCTCGCCCGGCGGCCGGCAGGGCAGGCGAGGGGTCAACTCGCCTTGCGCAGCACCTCGATGACCTTGCAATCGATGTCGCCGGAGGCCGCCTCGGCCCCCTGGGCGCTCGTGTCGACCGCGTCCCCCGGGGCCAGGTCCGTCGTGTTCGCGACGGCTTCGGCGATGTGGCCTCCACCGGCGTCCACGAACTCGATGCGCACCTGGTAGTCGGAGGTCTCCGAACTGTGGTTGGTGACGGTCACCTCGGCGCTGGGCCACTTGCTGAAGTCCGCGAGGCCGCACGAGGTGACCTTCGCGTCCCGCGGGGCCGCCTTCTGGCCGCTGTCCCCCGCCGGGGACGCGCTGGCCGGGGAGTCGTTCCCCGTACCACCGTTGTCCTCACCGGTCTTGAGGGCGAAGGCGACGCTGCCGCCGATGATGACAACGATGGCGACGACCCCGAAACCGACTATCTTCCCTGCACCCTTTTTCTTCGGCGGCCGGCTCCAGTCCGGCTCCTGATGCGGTGGGTAGTGACCCGGTGGCGAGGTGTGCGACGGCTGAGACATGGTGAACCCCCTGAGGCTCGGATGTGAAGACACCGTGGCAGAGCTTCACCATGCGCGCAGAGACAAGAGCTGTCTGTAATGTGGCCGTGACCGATCCGGTATAGATCATTCCTGATACGTCTGTGTCAGGGTTCCGATCGGGTTCGCTGACCGGGCCTCGCCGGCCACCGGCTCGGCGGGGAGCGGCCGTACGGCGGTACGGACGCCCCCCTTCGGCCGGGAGAGAATCCCGGGAGAGGTCAGCCGGTCAGACCCCGGCGCGTCAGCAGCGGCTCGATGCGCGGCGCCCGGCCCCGGAAGCCCTCGAACGCGGCCAGCGGATCGACGCTGCCGCCGCGGGAGAGCAGTTCACGGCGGAACGTGTCGCCGTTCTCGCGCCGCATGCCGCCGTTCTCCTTGAACCACTCCACGGTGTCGGCGTCGAGCACCTCGCTCCAGATGTACGAGTAGTACCCGGCGCTGTAGCCGTGGGCGAAGATGTGCGCGAAGTAGGTGCTGCGATAGCGCGGTGGGATCGCGGGCAGCGCGAGGCCGGCCTCCTTCAGGGCGGCGGCCTCGAACTCCTCGGCGTCGCCGGGGTCGTGACCGGCCGGGATGGTGTGCCAGGCCCAGTCGAGGACGGCGGCCGAAAGGTACTCCACCGTGCGGAAGCCCTGGCCGAAGCGCTCCGCGGCCTCCATACGGGCCACCAGGTCGGCGGGCATGGGCTCACCGGTCTCGTGGTGGCGGGCGTAGTGGGCCAGCACCTCCGGCCAGGTCACCCACATCTCGTTGACCTGGGAGGGGTACTCGACGAAGTCGCGCGGGACGGCCGTACCGGAGAAGAAGGGGTGGCGGACCTCGGAGAACAGGCCGTGCAGCGCGTGGCCGAACTCGTGGAAGAGGGTGTTGACCTCGTCGTAGGTGAGCAGCGCGGGCTCGCCGGCGGCGGGCTTGGCGACGTTCAGGTTGTTGACCACCACGGGCTTGCGGCCGAAGAGCGCCGACTGGTCCACCAGGCTGTTCATCCAGGCCCCGCCACGCTTGGAGGCGCGGGCGAAGTAGTCGCCGAGGTAGAGGCCGAGGGGCGAGCCGTCGGCGTTGGAGACCTCGAAGACCCGGACGTCGGGGTGGTAGCCGGCGAGGTCGGTGCGCTCGGTGAAGCCCAGCCCGTAGACCTGGCCCGCGGCGTGGAAGACGCCGTCCCGGAGGACCCGGTCCAGCTCGAAGTAGGGGCGCATGGCGGCGGTGTCGATGTCGTACTCCGCCTTGCGGACCTTCTCCGACCAGTAGGTCCAGTCCCAGGCCGAGAAGTCCTCCAGGCCGGAGGCGGCGGCCAGGGCGGCCGCCTCGCGCTCGGCGTTGGCGACCGCGGGCGGGACGAGACGTGCGAGCAGGGAGGTCACGGCCTCGGGGGTGCCCGCGGTCTGGTCGGCGACGACGTACGCGGCGTGGTTCTCGTAGCCCAGCAGGGCGGCGCGCTCGGCGCGCAGCCGGGCGAGCCTGACGGTGAGTTCGCGGTTGGAGGCCAGACCGCGGCCGAGCGAGGCCGTCAGCAGGCGCTCGCGCAGGGCGCGGTCGTCGAGGAAGGCCAGCTCGGACTGGTTGGAGAAGTTCTTCAGGCTGAGGACGTACTTGCCGTCGTGGCCGAGTGCGGTGGCGTTGGCCGCCGCGGCGGCGACGGCGTCGGCGGAGAGCCCGGCCAGCTCGTCCGCGCTGTCGAGCACGAGAGCGGCGGCCTTGGTGTCGGCGAAAAGGTTCTGCTCGAAGGCCGTGGAGGCCTCCGCGATCTCCGCGTTGAGCGCCCTGAGCCGCTCGCGGCCCTCCTCGGTGAGCTCGGCGCCCGCGCGCACGAAACGGGTGTGGTACCGCTCCAGCAGCCGCAGCGCCTCGGCGTCCAGGCCGAGTTCCGACCGCGTCCCGTACAGCTCCTTGACCCGGGAGTAGAGGGCCGGGTTCAGGTGGATGGCGTCGGCGTGGGCGGCGAGCGCGGGGTTGATCCTGGCCTCGATCTCCTGGATGCCCGGACCGGTGTCGGCGCTGGCGCGGTTGAAGAAGACCTTCGACACGCGGTCGAGCAGGTCTCCGGAGCGCTCCAGGGCGACGATCGTGTTCTCGAAGCCCGGCGGTTCCGGGTTCGCGGCGACGGCCTCGGTCTCGGCGAGCTGCTCGGCCATCCCCTGCTCGAAGGCGGGAAGGTAGTGCTCCTCGCGGATGTCCGCGAACGGCGGCAGCTCGTACGGCAGGGTGCTCGGGCTGAGGAAAGGATTCGTCGAGGTCACGCCACCGACCTTACGCCCGGCGCCTGGCGCCCGGACGTGGCCTTCCCCAGGATGCCCGGATGGCGGCTACGCGTACGGACGGCCGGGTGGAGCGCGGCAACAGGGCACGGCCTTCCGCACCCGGGCCGCTTCTCCGACAATCGGGGAGGCCGGTCATGCGTCCGCCACATTTGTCACCGTTACGCGGGCTCCGCGTCACAGATGATCAACAGCCCCTTCCGCCCCTGATCGCATGTCGTTGTCCCGGCGAGGCCGGCCACACCCCCCGAGGCCGGCGGATGGGAGGTGCGTGGGAGATGACGGACCGGACCCTCTGGTCGTATGCCGAGATCGCCGCTCACATCCGGGTGCAGGTCGACACCGTGCGCTCGTACCGCAAGCACGGGCACCTGCCGCCCCCCGACGTCGTGGAGGGCGGCAAGCCGTTCTGGTACGCCGACACCATCCGGCTGTGGAGTTCCCGGCGCCCCGGGAACCGCGGGCGCCGGGAGTCCGGCTGACGCCGGCTCCGCCGCCGCTCAGCCCGAGCGGGCCGGCTCCGGCTCCAGGTCCCGGTTCGCGTCCGGGTCCGGGTCCGGTACGGGCTCCTCCTGCCCGGGGACCCTGCCGGGGTCCCCGCCCTCGCTCAGCCCGAACCGGTCGTGCAGCGCCTTCAGCGGCCGCGGCGCCCACCAGGTGGCCCGTCCGGTCAGCCGCATCACGGCGGGCACGAGCAGGGTGCGCACCACCATCGCGTCCATGAGCACGGCGAGCGCGATCCCCAGACCCAGCATCTTGGTGTTGGCGATCCGGGATGTGCCGATGGCCACCATCACCACCGCCAGGATCACCGCGGCCGCCGTGATCAGGCCACCGGTGCGGCGCACCCCGAAGACGACCGCCGCACGGTGGTCACCGGTGCGGTCGTGCTCCTCCTTGATGCGCGACAGGAGGAAGACGCCGTAGTCCATCGAGAGTCCGAAGGCGACGCAGAACATCAGCACCGGCAGCGTGGTCTCGATGCTTCCCGTCGCGGTGAAGTCGAGCACACCGGACAGGTGGCCGTCCTGGAACACCCACACCACCGCGCCGAACATGGCGGTGAGGCTCAGCGCGTTGAGCAGCACGGCCTGCAGCGGGATGACCACGCTGCCGGTGAGGAGGAAGACCAGCAGGAGCGTCACCGCGACGATCAGGGCGGCCGCCCAGGGCAGGCGGTCGGCTATGACCTCCTTGGTGTCGACCAGTTGGGCCGCGGTGCCGGTGGCGGAGGCCTTGAAGGGGGCCTCTACCGACCGGATCCTGCCGACCAGGTCCTGGCTCGCCTCGTCCACGGACTCCGCCTTGGGCAGCACGGTCAGGTACGCCGCGCCGTCGGTGGCCCGGGCCGCCTGCGCCGGACCGGGCGCCGCGGTCCGCCGGCCCTGCGCGTACTGGCCGGCCGGTCCGTCGACGACGACCACCCCGGGCAGCGCGGACAGCCTGCCGCTGTAGTCGCCGAGCTGTTCCGCGGTGGGACGGCCCTCGGCGAGCACGGTGATCGCGCCCCCCGGGTTGCCGGGGAAGCCGTCGCGTATGTGCTGCTGCACGACGTGCGCCTCCGCCGTCGCCGGCAGCTGGCGGTCGTCGGCGGTGCCGAACTGCACCTGCAGGAAGGGCAGCCCGAGCAGGACCAGCCCGGCGACCGTACCGATCGCGAACAGCGGCGCACGGCGCATCACCAGCCGCGCAAGCCGCGCGTATCCCGCGCCGGGCTCCCGTCCGGCCTCCCCGCTCCGGCGGCGCGGCAGGACGCGGCGCAGGTCGAGGGAGTTGACCCGCTGCCCGAGCAGCAGCAGCGCGGCGGGCAGGATCACCAGCGCCGCCGCCGCCGCGAGCAGCACCACGGCGATGCCGGCGTAGGCGAACGAGCGCAGGAAGTACTGCGGGAAGAGGAACATCGCGGAGAGCGCGGCGGCCACGGTGAGGGCGGAGAAGAGCACGGTGCGGCCCGCCGTGCGCAGCGTGGCGCCCACGGCGGTCAGCGGGTCGGCGCCGGTGTCCAGCTCCTCCCGGAAGCGCCGGACGACGAACAGGGCGTAGTCGATGGCGAGTCCGAGACCGAGTGCCGTGGTGAGGTTCTGCGCGAAGATCGAGACGTCCGTGAACGCCGTGAGGCCCCGCAGCACGGCGTTGGTCCCCAGGATCGCCACGATGCCGACACCCAGCGGCAGTACGGCCGCGACGGCGCTGCCGAACACCATGACCAGCAGCAGGAGGGTGACCGGCAGGGCGATGAGCTCCGCGCGGGCCAGGTCCTCCTGGATCGTGGTCTGCAGTTCATTGCGGAAGGCGGCCATACCGCCGACCTCGACCTCCACCGCGCCGTGCCTGCCCCGGTACTCGGGGGCGAGGCGCTCGACCGTCTCGGCGACGGCGTCGTCGTCACCCCCGATCCGCGCGGCGATCACGGCCTCCCGGCCGTCCTCCGCGCGCAGCGTGGGCGCCCCGGTCGTCCAGTACGAGGTGACTCCGGTGACGTCCTTGTCCGCCGCGAGCCGGCGACCGAGCTCCCGTCCCTCGGCCGCCACCTCCGGGGAGTCCACACCGGCGCCGCGGCCGTCGACGAGGAGGATCAGATTGGGCTGCGCATCCGGGAAGTAGCGGTCCAGCGCCTCGGCCGCGGAGGCGGACTCCGAGCCCGGGGCCTCCCATCCGCCGCCGCGCAGCCGGTCCCCCACACCGCTGCCCGCGACCACCGCCAGGGCGGTGAACAGCAGCGCCAGCAGCAGGGTGAGGCGTGGGCGGGCGGTCATGGCCCGGGTCCAGCCCTTCGGCGGGCGCTCGCGGTTGACATCGGACATGGCAGAGGTGTCCCCTCCCCTGAGGAACCGCCGTAAAATGGCGAACACGAGCGATCACTCGCGTTTCTTCAGAATGCGAGTGACCACTCGCGTTTGTCAACAGTGATTGGGGATTACACGTGCCTGAGGAGCAGAGGCCTCGACGCCGGCAGGCCCGCGGCGAACGGCGCGTGGCGCAGCTGCTGGAGGCGGCCGCCGGAGTGTTCTGCAAGGTCGGCTACACCGCGGCCACCACGAACGCGATCGCCCGCGAGGCGGGCGTGTCACCCGGCACGCTCTACCAGTTCTTCCCGAACAAGGAGGCCATCGCCATCGAGCTGGGCGGCATCCTCAACCAGCGGATGCGCGAGGGGCACGGCGAGCTGTTCACCCCCGAGAACGCCTCGCTTCCGCTGCGCGAGATGCTCGAGGTCATCGTCGACCCGATGATCGAGTTCAACTGCCAGAACCCCGCCTTCCTCGCCCTGGTCCACGACAGCGACGTCCCCGGCACGGTCGTCATGGAGCACGACGTGCTGCACAGCTCCCTGCTCGAGCGCGTGGAGAACCTGCTCGGCCTGCGCGCCCCCGCCCTGTCGGCCGCCGAGCGGGGCCGGGTGGCCGCGATGGCCTTCGGGCTGTTCAAGGCCGGCCTCGCCCTGGTCCTGGCGCACGAGGGTGCCGAGCGGGACGCATACGTCGCAGAGGTCAAGGCCGCGCTCTACGGCTACCTCGCCCCGTACCTCGGCACCGGGGCCGTCGCGATAACCGATCCCGGCCCGGCCACCACCACCACCACCACCACTACCACCACCACCACCACCACCGCCACCGCCACCGCCTGAGAACAGGACGCACGTCCCCCACTCCCCTGGCGGCCCGCCTCAGCCCCGCAGCGCCCGGTCAGCCGACTCCCCGTCCGGGGCGTCCGCCTCCGGCGTGCCCGCACCGCCTGGCACGGCGCCACCGGAAACCACCACGCGTCCGGAGGGCGGCGCACCCGCCCGGGCCGAGCGGTGCCCGGAGACCATCTGCGCCACGCTGCCGACCCCGGCGACGGCCAGGGAGACACCGAGGCCCAGCGCGACGGCGTACAGCGAGTTGGACACGGCGAGCCCGCCGAAGTAGCCCAGGCCCACCGAGTACGTCGCCCAGACCGCCTCGGCCACGCCCGCGCCGATCATGTAACGGCGGGCCGGATAGCGCACGATGCCCGCCGACAGGCCGCCGACCATCCGCCCGCTGGGCAGGAAGCGGACGGCGATGACGAAGGGCACGCCGTGCCGCTGTATCCGGACGCTGGCCCACTCCAGCAGCGCACGGCGGCGCGGCCGCCGGTAGAGCCTGGTCAGGACCTTCCCGCTGACGGCCCGGCCGGTGCGGTGGATCAGCAGGTCGCCCACGAGGGCGCTGCCCGCGACGACCAGCAGGACGAGCGCGAGCGACAGCCGCCCCTGGGCGGCCAGCACGCCCCCGGTGACCAGGAGCGCCGCGTTGGGCACCAGAGGCGGCGCGGTGGTGGCGGCGAGCACCGCGTACGCCCAGAAGACGTGTCCGTCCCGCAGGTACCCCTCGAGGCCCGCGGTGAAGTCGAGGGCCGACACCATGCCTAAAACGTCCATACGGCCGCCCCTCTTCCCCGCCCCGGCCCGTCCCCCGTGTCCCGTACCAGGCCTCAAAGCTCGCAGGGCCGCGACGAAGGGGGCAAGGCGATTTCGCCGGGATCGGGGCATTCCCAGGGTTTTCCCGGGGGCGCCTCATCCTCAGGTACGGGACCGAGGGCTCCGGCTCTGGCGCGGGGAGTACGCCGGGCGTACTCCCCGCGGCCCGAGCGGCCCCGGCGTCCGGCGTCCGGCGTCCGGCGGCTCAGCGGCCGAGCAGCTCGCCGCCGTTGCACTGCAAAATCTCCCCGGTGATGAACCCCGCCTCCGGGGACGCGAGGAAGACCACCGCGGAGGCGACGTCCTCGGGCCGCCCCACCCGGCCGACCAGGGTCCGGCCGGCCCTGCGGGTCAGCTCGGCGGCGTCGAGCCGGGCGCCGAAGAACTCGGTGCCCGCCACCGTGCCCGGGGCGACGATGTTGCAGGTCACGCCCTGCGGACCGAGCTGGGCCGCCAGGGAGTGGTTCCAGGCGTGCAGGGCGGCCTTGGAAGCCCCGTAGGAGCCTCCGCCGCGCAGCGCGGCCACCGAGGTGACGGTGATGACCCGGCCGCCCTCGGGAAGCCGGTCACGTACGGATTCGGTCAGCAGGACCGCGGTGAGGACGTTGCGCTCGAAGTCGCCGCGCCAGCGGGCCAGTACCCCGTGCGGGCCGGCCCCGATCGCCAGTTCGCGGCTGCCCGCGTTGTTGACCAGGACGTCGATGCGCCGGGGCAGCCGTGCGAGGGTCGCCTCCACGTCGTCGGGATCCGCGAGGTCGCAGACGACCGGGGTGACGTCGTAACCGTGGTTGGAGCGCAGGTCGTCGGCGGTGGCCCGCAGCACCTCGCGGCGCCGGCCGACGATGGTCACATGGTCGCCGGCCTCGGCGAAGAGGGTGGCCACCGACCGGCCGATGCCCGTTCCCCCGCCGGTCACCACGACGTGCCGGCCCACACTTGCGTTCTGCGACATCACGCTCCGCCCCTCCAGGAGGGACAGCACGTTACGGGACCCCGGGTGCGCGACCGACACGGGGGTCAGCCATGATGCGGATGGCGTAGAAGATGCGTAGACATGACCGAGATCACACTGGCTGGAACGTAACCTTTTGGTTTACGAGGGGGTCTAACCGAGCGAAGACACCGGGCTCCCGGCGGACTCGGTGAGATGATGAGCGGGTTGTCTTTGGGGGACAGCCCGGTCGCCATGCCGGGGCGAACTGCCCGGAGAGCTTTGAGCGGCCCTCCCGGGTGGCTGGTCCCGGCTGGGCGAGCGCACCCAAAGAACGCCCGGTACGGACCCGTGGGGGGATCCGCTCCGGGAAACGGGAGCGCCCCGTGCCGAACCCGTGGGGGGATTCGGCGCGGGGCGTTTCTCTTTGCGCGGGGCGCTCGCGTCAGCGGGCCTCGACCGGGACGTAGTCCCGCTCGACGACGCCGGTGTAGACCTGGCGCGGACGGCCGATCCGGGAGCCCGGCTCGGTGATCATCTCGTGCCACTGGGCGATCCAGCCGGGGAGCCGGCCGAGCGCGAAGAGCACCGTGAACATCGTGGTCGGGAAGCCCATGGCCCGGTAGATCAGGCCGGTGTAGAAGTCGACGTTCGGGTACAGGTTGCGCGAGACGAAGTAGTCGTCGCTGAGGGCGTGCTCCTCGAGCTTCAGCGCGATGTCCAGCAGCTCGTCGGACTTGCCGAGCGCGGAGAGCACGTCGTGGGCGGCGGCCTTGATGATCTTCGCCCGGGGGTCGAAGCTCTTGTAGACCCGGTGCCCGAAGCCCATCAGGCGGACGCCGTCCTCCTTGTTCTTCACCTTGCGGATGAAGGCGTCCACGTCGCCGCCGTCGGCCTGGATGGCCTCCAGCATCTCCAGCACACTCTGGTTGGCGCCGCCGTGCAGCGGGCCCCACAGGGCGTTGATGCCCGCGGAGATCGACGCGAACAGGTTGGCCTGCGAGGAGCCGACGAGACGCACGGTGGAGGTGGAGCAGTTCTGCTCGTGGTCCGCGTGGAGGATGAGGAGCTTGTCCAGGGCGTCGACGACGACCGGGTTGAGCTCGTACTCCTCGGCGGGCACGGCGAAGGTCATCCGCAGGAAGTTCTCGACGTAGCCGAGGTCGTTGTGCGGGTAGACGAAGGGGTGGCCCACCGACTTCTTGAACGCGTACGCCGCGATCGTCGGCAGCTTGGCGATGAGCCGGATCGTCGACAGGTAGCGCTGCTTCTCGTCGAACGGGTTGTGGCTGTCCTGGTAGAAGGTCGACAGCGCGCTGACCACGGAGGACAGCATCGCCATCGGGTGGGCGTCCCGCGGGAAGCCCTGGAAGAAACGTTTGACGTCCTCGTGGAGGAGCGTGTGCTGCGTGATGTCGCCGCGGAAGGCGGCGAGCTCGTCGACGGTGGGGAGCTCACCGTTGATGAGAAGGTACGCGGTCTCCAGGAAGGAGCCGCGCTCGGCGATCTGCTCGATGGGGTACCCGCGGTAGCGGAGGATTCCCTGCTCGCCGTCGAGGTAGGTGATCGCGGACTTGTAGGCCGCGGTGTTGCCGTAGCCGCTGTCCAGGGTGACCAGGCCGGTGTTGGCACGCAGCTTGCCGATGTCGAAGCCGTTGTCCCCAACGGTGCCCTCGATCACCGGGTAGCTGTACTCGCTGTCCCCGTACCGCAGTACTACAGAGTTGTCGCTCACGTCATTCCCTCACCGACGTCGTGCCTCTTCTTCGAGGTTTGTAGGTGCCCTGACTACCCCTACTGTCCCCCATTTGGCGTGACCACGTGCACTCGGGGTCGGTCGAGGAGCCGAATGGTGGCACCCAGTGCCTATTTTGCCGCGCGCGCCAGCCGATGGTCGAGAGCCGTGAAGCGTCTGCCTGCGGAGACGGTGCGGACCGCCTGGCCGATCGCCCTGCGCGACCCCACGAGCACCACCAATCGCTTTGCCCGGGTAACGGCGGTATAGAGCAGGTTCCGCTGGAGCATCATCCACGCCCCGGTGGTGACAGGGATCACGACGGCGGGATATTCGCTGCCCTGTGACCGGTGGATCGTCACCGCATAGGCGTGTGCCAGCTCGTCCAGCTCGTCGAAGTCGTAGGGGATCTCCTCGTCCTCGTCGGTCAGTACGGTGAGCCGCTGCTCCACGGTGTCCAGGGAGGTGACGACCCCCACGGTTCCATTGAAGACGCCGTTGGCGCCTTTTTCATAGTTGTTCCTGATCTGTGTCACCTTGTCGCCGACACGGAAGGTCCGGCCGCCGAAGCGCCGCTCCGGCAGGTCGGGGCGGGCCGGGGTGACCGCCTGCTGAAGCAGGCCGTTCAGCACGCCGGCGCCCGCGGGACCGCGGTGCATGGGGGCGAGCACCTGGACGTCACGGCGCGGGTCGAGGCCGAACCGGCGCGGGATGCGGCGGGCCGCCACGTCCACCGTGAGCCGGGCCGTCTCCTCGCCGTCCTCCTCCACGAAGAGGAAGAAGTCGTCCAGCCCCTGGGTGACCGGATGCGCTCCGGAGTTGATGCGGTGCGCGTTGGTCACCACGCCGGACTGCTGGGCCTGCCGGAAGATGCGGGTCAGCCGCACCGACGGGACCGGGCTCCCCTCTGCCAGCAGGTCGCGCAGCACTTCGCCGGCGCCGACGCTGGGCAGCTGGTCCACGTCGCCGACGAAGAGCAGGTGGGCCCCCGGCGGCACGGCCTTGACCAGCTTGTTAGCCAGCAGCAGGTCGAGCATCGAGGCCTCGTCGACGACGACCAGATCGGCGTCGAGGGGCCGCTCGCGGTCGTACGCGGCGTCGCCGCCCGGCTTGAGCTCCAGCAGCCGGTGGACCGTGGAGGCCTCGGCCCCGGTCAACTCGGCCAGCCGCTTGGCCGCCCGGCCCGTCGGCGCCGCCAGCACGACCTTGGCCTTCTTCGCCTGTGCGAGCGCCACCACGGACTTGACCGTGAAGGACTTGCCGCAGCCCGGGCCGCCGGTCAGCACGGCGACCTTCTCGGTGAGCGCCAGCCGCACCGCCTCCTGCTGCTCGGGCGCGAGGTCAACGCCCGTCCGCTCGGCGAGCCAGGTCAGCGCCTTGTCCCAGTCCACGTCGCGGAAGGCGGGCAGCCGGTCCTCCGTGCCGCGCAGCAACCGCAGCAGCGTGCCGGCCAGGGAGATCTCCGCCCGGTGGAAGGGCACCAGGTACACCGCGCGCACCGGGTCGCCACCGCCGTCGGGGGCGGGCACGGGCTCGATCACCACGCCCTCCTCGCCGGCCAGCTCCGCGAGGCAGTCGATGACCAGGCCGATGTCCACCTGGAGCAGCTTCACGGCGTCCGACAGCAACTGCTCCTCGGGCAGGAAGCAGTTGCCGTTGTCGGTCGCCTGGGACAGCGCGTACTGGAGACCGGCCTTGACCCGCTCGGGGCTGTCGTGCGGGATGCCGACGGCCTGCGCGATCCGGTCCGCCGTGAGGAAGCCGATGCCCCACACGTCGGCCGCCAGCCGGTAGGGCTGGTTCCTGACCACGGAGATCGACGAGTCCCCGTACTCCTTGTAGATCCGCACCGCGATCGAGGTGGACACGCCGACCCCCTGGAGGAAGACCATGACCTCCTTGATGGCCTTCTGCTCCTCCCACGCGGCGCCGATCAGCTTGGTCCGCTTGGGGCCGAGCCCGGGGACCTCCACCAGCCGGGCCGGCTCGCGCTCGATGACCTCCAGGGTGTCGGTGCCGAAGTGCTCGACGATCCGCTCGGCGATGCGCGGGCCGATGCCCTTGATCAGCCCCGAGCCGAGGTAGCGCCGAATGCCCTGGATCGTCGCGGGCAGGACGGTGGTGTAGTTCTCCACGGTGAACTGCTTGCCGTACTGCGGGTGGGAGCCCCAACGGCCCTCCATGCGCAGCGACTCGCCCGGCTGGGCGCCCAGCAGCGAGCCGACCACGGTCAGCAGGTCGCCACCGCCCCTGCCGGTGTCGACCCGGGCGACCGTGTACCCGTTCTCCTCGTTCGCGTACGTGATCCGCTCGAGGACGCCCTCGACGACGGCCGGTCTCAACTCCCCCACAGCGCGGGCCACCTCCTCGGATCTGCGTTGGTCCGACGGTACCGCCCGGCCCCGACAGGCCGTCGGGGCCTGTGGACAACTCCACCCGGTCGACCCGCCGGAATGTAACGATCCGGTTTCACACTCTTGCCTCGGAGCATGTAATCGATTCCAATCCTCTTTGTAATCGATTCCACGAGGAGGTGGGACGGGTGGCGAGCATCAAGGACGTGGCATCACGCGCCGGTGTTTCCGTCGCGACGGTCTCCCGCGTGCTCAACGACCACCCGGCGGTCCGCCCGGACACCCGCACACGGGTGCTGGAGGCCGTGGCCGAACTCGGCTACCGGCCCAACGCGGTGGCGCGCTCACTGCGCACCGACCAGACCCGGACCCTCGGCCTGGTCATCAGCGACGTGCTGAACCCCTTCTTCACCGAGCTCGCCCGCTCGGTGGAGGACGAGGCCAGGGCACTGGGCTACAGCGTGATCATCGGCAACGCCGACGAGCGGCCGGAGCAGCAGGACCACCACATCCGCACGCTGCTGGACCGCCGCATCGACGGGCTGCTGGTCAGCCCGACCGACGGCGGTTCCCCGCTGATCCTGGACGCGGTGCGCTCCGGCACCCCGATGGTCTTCGTCGACCGCTGGATCCCCGGCATCGGCAACGACGTCCCGGTGGTCCGCACCGACGGCTTCGACGCGGTGCGCGACCTGGTCGCCCACCTCCACGGTCTGGGCCACCGCCGACTGGCGATCATCGCGGGCCCCGCCGCGACCACCACGGGCCGCGAGCGTGTGCGGGCCTTCCGCGAGGCGCTGGCCGCCTTCGGTCTGCCGCTGCCCGACGAGTACATCGGCCAGGGCGACTTCCAGGCCGACAGCGGGCGCCGGGCGATAGCCCGCTTCCTGGACCTGCCGGTCCCGCCCGACGTCGTCTTCGCCGCGGACAACCTGATGGCGCTCGGCGCCATGGACGAGATCCGCGCCCGCGGCCTGCGTGTGCCCGACGACATCGCGCTCGCCGCCTTCGACGACATCCCGTGGTTCCTCCACACCGATCCGCCGATCACCGCGATCGCCCAGCCCACCGGCGATCTCGGCCGCGCGGCCGTCCGCTCGCTGATCGACCGGGTGGAGGGCAGGCCGGCGCCGTCGGTCACCGTGTCCGCCCGTCTCGTTGTCCGCCGCTCCTGCGGCGCGTCCGAAAGGAGCCCCCGTTGAGCACGAGCAGCCCCGAGCTCCTCCGCATGGAGGGCGTCCGCAAGGTCTTCCCCGGTGTGGTGGCCCTCGACGGCGTCGACTTCGACCTGCGCGGAGGCGAGGTGCACGTCCTGCTCGGCGAGAACGGCGCGGGCAAGAGCACCTTGATCAAGATGCTCTCCGGCGCCAACCGCCCCGACGAGGGCCGGATCCTCGTCGACGGCGGCGAAGTGCGCATCCATGGTGCGCAGGACGCCGAGAAGCTGGGCATCGCGACGATCTACCAGGAGTTCAACCTCGTCCCGGCGCTGAGCGTCGCCGAGAACATCTTCCTGGGCCGCCAGCCGCGCCGATTCGGCCTGGTGAACCGCAAGCAGATGAACGCGGACGCCGCCGCCCTGCTGGAACGGGTCGGCATCGACGTCGACCCGCGCACCCCGGTCTCCGAACTGGGCATCGCCCGCCTGCAGATGGTGGAGATCGCCAAGGCGCTCAGCCTGGAGGCGCGCGTCCTGATCATGGACGAGCCGACCGCGGTCCTCACCAGCGAGGAGGTCGACAAGCTCTTCCGGATCGTGCGCCAGCTGCGCGAGGACGGCGTCGGCATCGTCTTCATCACCCACCATCTGGAGGAGATCGCCGCCCTCGGCGACCGCGTCACCGTCCTTCGCGACGGCCGCAGCGTCGCCCAGGTGCCCGCGAGCACCACCGAGGACGAACTGGTCCGGCTGATGGTGGGCCGCAGCATCGAGCAGCAGTACCCCCGCGAGCGCGCCGAAGCGGGCGCGCCCCTGCTGCGGGTCGAGGGCCTCACCCGGGGCGGCGTCTTCCGCGACGTGACCTTCGAGGTGCGGGCCGGCGAGGTCGTGGGCCTGGCCGGGCTCGTCGGAGCCGGGCGCACCGAGGTCGTCCGCGCGGTCTTCGGCGCCGACCCGTACGACTCCGGGACGATCGAGGTACTGGGCAAGCGGCTGCGCCGCCACGACGTCAACGCCGCCATGGACGCGGGCATCGGCCTGGTGCCCGAGGACCGCAAGGGCCAGGGCCTGGTGCTGGACGCCACGATCCAGGAGAACCTGGGCCTGGTCACCCTCGGCCGGGCGACCCGCGCCGGGTTCGTCGACCGGGCCGGGCAGCGCAAGGCGGCGGACCGGATCTCGGGGCAGCTCAAGGTCCGTATGGCCGGGCTCCACCAGCACGTGCGCACCCTGTCGGGCGGCAACCAGCAGAAGATCGTCATCGGCAAGTGGCTGCTGGCCGACACCAAGGTGCTCATCCTCGACGAGCCGACCCGGGGCATCGACGTCGGCGCCAAGGTCGAGATCTACCAGCTCGTCAATCAGCTCACGGCCTCCGGCCACGCGGTGCTGATGATCTCCAGCGACCTCCCCGAGGTCCTGGGCATGAGCGACCGCGTCCTGGTGATGTCCCAGGGCCGGATCGCCGGTGAACTCCCCGCGCACGAGGCCACCCAGGACTCCGTCATGGCCCTGGCCGTCGGTACAGCGCCCACCGTGGGCGGCAACGCAACAGCAACGAAGGATGTGGAGGGCTCCCGTGGCCACTGACACGCTCAAAAGCAGTACGGACACGGGCGGCGTCGCCGCGGCACGCCGTGTGCTCCTCAACAACGGCGCGCTCAGCGCCCTGGTGGTCCTGCTCGTGGCACTGTCGTTCCTCTCGGGCGACTTCCTGTCCACGCAGAACCTGCTCAATGTCGGCGTCCAGGCGGCCGTCGTCGCCATCCTCGCCTTCGGCTCCACCTTCGTGATCGTCGCGGCCGGGATCGACCTGTCCGTGGGCTCGGTCGCGGCGCTCTCGGCGACGGTGCTGGCCTGGAGCGCGAGTTCGGCGGGCCTGCCGGTGTGGCTGGCGGTCGTGCTGTCCGTCGCCACGGGTGTCGCCAGCGGGCTGCTGAGCGGCCTGCTGATCTCCTTCGGCAAGCTGCCGCCGTTCATCGCGACCCTCGCGATGCTGTCGATCGGCCGGGGCCTGACCCTGGTCATCTCCCAGGGCAGCCCCATCGCCTTCCCCGACTCCGTCTCCCACCTGGGCGACACCATCGGCGGCTGGCTGCCCGTCCCGGTCCTGGTGATGATCGTCGCCGGCGCCGCCACGGCGATCATCCTCGGCCGCACCTACATAGGCCGCGCCATGTACGCGATCGGCGGCAACGAGGAGGCGGCCCGCCTCTCCGGCATCCGGGTCAAGCGCCAGAAGATCATCATCTACGCGCTGTCCGGCCTCTTCGCCGCGGTCGCCGGCATCGTCCTCGCCTCCCGTCTCGCCTCGGCGCAGCCTCAGGCGGCCTACGGCTACGAACTGGACGCCATCGCGGCGGTCGTCATCGGCGGCGCGAGCCTCTCCGGAGGCGTCGGCAAGGCGTCCGGCACCCTGATCGGCGCGCTGATCCTCGCCGTCCTCCGCAACGGCCTCAACCTGCTGTCGGTCTCCGCCTTCTGGCAGCAGGTCGTCATCGGCGCGGTCATCGCGCTGGCCGTCCTGCTCGACACGCTGCGCCGCCGCGGCTGACCGCCGCGCGCACCCCCAGACCCCTTCTTCTTCTCCGCACCACACCAGCAAGGAACTTCCATGCGCACCAAGCTCATCTCCGCCACCACCGTCGCCGTCGCCGCCCTCGCGCTCACCGCGACCGCCTGCAACTCCGGCTCCGGCTCGTCCTCCGACGTCAAGGTGGGTCTGTCGGTCTCCACCCTCAACAACCCGTTCTTCGTGCAGCTGAAGGAGGGCGCGCAGGCCGAGGCGAAGAAGGAGGGCGTCGACCTGACCGTCACCGACGCGCAGAACGACGCGTCGCAGCAGGCCAACCAGCTGCAGAACTTCACCAGCCAGAACGTGAAGTCGATCATCGTCAACCCGGTGGACTCCGACGCGGCCGGCCCCTCCGTGAAGGCCGCCAACAAGGCCGGCATCCCCGTCGTCGCGGCCGACCGCGGCGTCAACAAGGCCGAGCTCGCCACCACCGTCGCCTCCGACAACGTCGCCGGCGGCCGGCTCGCCGCCAAGACCCTGGCCGACTCGCTGGGCGGCAAGGGCACCGTGGTCGTCCTCCAGGGCACCGCGGGCACCTCGGCGGCCAACGAGCGCGGCCAGGGCTTCAACGAGGGCATCAAGGCCTACCCGGGCATCAAGGTCGTGGCCCAGCAGGCCGCCGACTTCGACCGCACCAAGGGCCTGGACGTCATGACCAACCTGCTGCAGGCCCACTCCGACGTCACCGGCGTCTTCGCCCAGAACGACGAGATGGCCCTCGGCGCCATCAAGGCGCTCGGCGACAAGGCCGGCAAGTCGGTCAAGGTCGTCGGCTTCGACGGCACCCCCGACGGCCTCACCGCGGTCAAGGGCGGCACCCTCTTCGCGTCCGTCGCCCAGCAGCCGAAGGAACTCGGCAAGCTGGCCGTGCAGAACGCGGTGAAGGCAGCCAAGGGCGAGAAGCTCAACAGCCTGGTGAAGGTCCCGGTCAAGGTCGTCACCGAGAAGAACGTCACCGAATTCTCCTCCTGACGGACGACCGGTCCGGCTGAACACCCGAAGGGACACGCAGATGCACGGCCACGACCTGCTGGTCGTAGGGTCGGCCAACGCCGACCTGGTGATCCACGTCGACCGGCGCCCGGACGCCGGTGAGACGGTCCTCGGTTCCGACCTCGCCACCCACCCCGGCGGCAAGGGCGCGAACCAGGCCGTCGCCGCGGCCCGCCTGGGCGCCCGTACCGCCCTGCTCGCGCGGGTCGGCGACGACGCCCACGGGCGGCTGCTCACCGGCTCGCTGACGTCGGCCGGCGTCGACACCACCGGCGTCCTCAGCGGCGACACCCCCACCGGCGTCGCGCTGATCACCGTGGACCCCTCGGGTGACAACAGCATCGTGGTGTCGCCGGGCGCCAACGCCCGGCTCTCCCCGGCGGACGTGACCGGTGCGCGCGAGCTGCTGGCCGCCGCCAGGGTGGTCTCGCTGCAACTGGAGATCCCCCTGGAGTCCGTGGCCGCCGCGGTGGCGGCGGCCACGGAGGCCGGCACGCGGATCGTGCTCAACCCCTCGCCCCCCGCCGCGCTGCCGCGGGAGGTGCTCGCCGGATGCGACCCCATCGTGGTCAACGAGCACGAGGCACGCGTCCTGCTGGGTCCGGAGGCCGGGGACACCCCCGAGGCGTGGGCGGCCGGGCTGCTCGCGCTCGGCCCGCGCTCGGTGGTCGTCACGCTCGGCGCGGCGGGCGCGCTCGCCGCGACGGCGGACGGCACCGTGCGCATACCCAGCCCGCGCGTGGCGGCCGTCGACACCACCGGCGCCGGCGACTCCTTCACGGGGGCGCTGGCCTGGCGGCTGGGCGCGGGCGACGACCTGGTGACCGCCGTGCGGTTCGCGGTGCGGGTGGGCGCCGCGGCCGTCATGAAGCCGGGTGCGCAGGAATCCTTCCCCACCCTCGAAGAAGTGGGTCAGCTGTGAAGAAGTCCGGAATCCTCAACCGCCATCTGGCGGGTGCCATCGCCGTGCTGGGCCACACCGACCTGGTGGTGGTCTGCGACGCGGGGCTCCCGATCCCTCCCGGGCCGATCGTCGTCGACCTCGCGTTCCGCGCCGGTACGCCGTCCTTCTCCGAGGTCCTCGACGGCCTGCTGGAGGAACTGGTGGTGGAGGGGGCGATCGCGGCCAAGGAGGTCCGCGAGCACAATCCCGAGGTGACCGCCCGGCTCGACGGGGCCTTCCCCGACCTGGAGCTGGTGCCGCACGAGGAGTTCAAGGCCCGCACCCGGCAGGCCCGCCTCGTCGTCCGCACCGGCGAGTCCCGGCCGTACGCCAACGTCATCCTGCGCTGCGGCGTGCCCTTCTAGATGCATCCAGGCCGTACATCCGTCCGGCTGCGGTCGGCGGGCCGGGCGGGCGAATCGCGCGTAGCGTCCCGACCATGAGCGACCGACCGCTGAAGGACGAGGTGCTGGAGGAGCTGGGGGACGACCGGCTCCGGGAGATCACCATGCTGCTCGGGACCGACGCCGACCAGGCGCAGCAGGTCGTGGGGAGCGCGGTGGCCTCGATCACGGGGGTGCTGACCGACGACGCGGTGACGCCCGGCGGCACCGCGGAGCTGTGCCAGGCCATGGAGCAGGCCGCGAACGAGCCCGAGCCGCTGCCCGCGGCCGCCATCGGCTTCGCCGGGCTGCAGGGCGGTACGGGGCAGGAACCGGGCCGTGGAGTGCTGGCCGCCGTACTGGCCAAGGTCGCCGCCCCGGCGGCGCGGGCGGTGGCCAAGCGGACCGGGCTCCCGGTCGAGGCGGTCTCGGCGGCGCTGGAGACGGTGATCCCCGTGATGGCGGCGGTGCTGGCCCGGCGGGCCCGCGAGAAACGCTGAACCGCGGCGGCCCGGGCGCACCGAGCGGACCGGACCGGGCGGACATGGCGAAAGGGGTCCGGCAAGCCGGACCCCTTTGGCGTTCCCCTCCCTCTGCGCGATGCCCCGAGCCCCCTCCGGGCGCCACGCTCTCCCCCACTCAAGACCCTTGTGAGGCCCCCCTCCAGGTCTTGACGCTACGTAGACACACCGGCCCCAGGGATGGTTGCACGGCTTCCGGAAGAAATTTTCAGAGATTTCTCAGAACACGTGCCGGCGGTACCTGGCGACCGTCTCGGCCAGCATCTCGGCCCCGTTCCGGGCCCGCAGCGCGGGGTTGGAGATCTCCACCTCGGGCCCAGCCACAGCAGTACGACGGGCCCGGCGGCCTGCCGCAGCAGATGGCCAGGTAGTCCTCGGGGCCCTTCGCGACGGCGGCCAGCGCGCGCGAGGCCATGAGGACGGCCCGCGAGCCCGCGCCCTCGACGACGGCGAGCTGCTCCTTGCAGGCGGCCCGGATGTCGGCGAGGCCGTACGGAGGACCGCGCCCGGTGGACCGCAGCCGATCGGTGCTCACCCCGCAGACGATGCGCCCGCCGGGCCGGGGACTTCGGCGCGACGAACCGGACGTGGTCGCGGTGGTGCGGCGTGCGCCCATCGACCGCCCAGCCGCCGGCGCCCGCGCGACGGCGCCGCAAAGGCACCGAAGGCCGGCGTCCGAGGGCTCCGGATCGGGGGCCGGACGGCAGCGGCGACAGCGCGTCATAGCTACGGAACAGCGGCAGAAAGCGCATTCCCCCATCGCGGCCCCACAGTGCTGGAGGACCCCCGGCAAGTTGCCGTGCGACTCCGCTCCCCCACCGGCCCCCGAGGTGAGAACATGTGCGGCCACGGGCGGAGGGCCCGGGGAGGACCGACCCGGAGGAAACAGACGAGATGGCAGTGACCCTCGCCGACGTGGCGGCGCGCGCCGGAGTGTCCGCCGCGACCGTGTCGCGTGTCCTCAACGGCAACTATCCGGTCGCGGGCAGTACGCGCGAGCGGGTCCTGCGGGCCGTAGACGACCTCCACTACGTCGTCAACGGGCACGCGCGCGCGCTGGCCGCGGCCACCTCCGACCTCGTCGGGGTACTGGTCAACGACGTCGCCGACCCCTTCTTCGGGCTGATCGCCAGCGCCGTGCAGGGCGAGATCAGCGGCGGCGCCGAGCAGCCCTCCGGGCTGCCCGCGGGCGCCGGGAAGCTCGCCGTGGTCTGCAACACCGGGGGCTCTCCCGAGGCCGAGCTCAACTACCTGACCCTGCTGGAGCGGCAGCGCGCCGCGGGCGTGGTGCTCACCGGGGGCGCCGTGGAGGGTACCGGCCACAGCACGGCCGTCGCCGGCCGCCTCGCCCGGCTCTCCGCCTCCGGCACCCGGATCGTGCTGTGCGGCCGCCCGCCCGTACCGGAGCTCGCCGACATCGCCGGCCCCGCCGCCGACTCCGTGATGACCGTCGCCTTCGACAACCGCGGCGGCGCGCAGCGCCTCACCGAGCACCTGCTGGCCCTCGGCCACCGCACCATCGGCTACGTCGCCGGCCCCGCGGAGCGCAGCACCACCCGGCACCGTCTGGAGGGCCACCGCGCCGCCCTGGCCGAGGCCGGGCTCGCGGGCTCCCCCGCGGAGCTCGACCGCCTCACCGTGCACGGCTACTACGACCGCTCCTCCGGCTACGACGCGGCACTGGAGCTGCTGCGCCGCGAGCCCGCGCTCACCGCGGTCGTCGCCGCCAACGACACGGTGGCGCTCGGCGTCTGCGCGGCGCTGCGCGAGCGCGGGCTGCGCATCCCCGAGGACGTCTCGGTCGCCGGCTTCGACGACCTCCCCTTCAGTGTGGACGCCGCGCCCGCGCTCACGACGGTGCGCATACCGCTGCAGGAGGCCGGCGCCCGCGCCGGGCGGCTGGTCATGGGGCGCCAGGCGGCGCCTCCCGGCGGGCTGGCGACCGTGCGGACGGAGCTGATGGTGCGGGCGTCGACGGCGGCACCGCGAAAGGGCGCGTAGCCGCCCGCGGGGGCGCGCCGGCACCTGTTCAGGAACACCCGGCGGGGATACCTTTGACCCAGTCAAAGAATTCCGGAGGGAGCCCGCCGTGACCGTCCAGGAGATCCGGGCGTTCAACCGCTTCTACACCAACCTCATCGGCGCGCTCGACTACAGCCGCCATCTGCACACCCCGTACACGCTCACCGAGGCCCGCGTGCTCTACGAGCTCGCCCACGCCGCCGGCGGCGGGCTGGACGCCGCCGACCTGCGCACGGCCCTGTCGGTGGACGCGGGGCAGCTCAGCCGGATGCTGGCGGCCTTCGAGGAACGGGGGCTGGTGACCCGCGCGCCGTCACCACGGGACGCCCGGCGGCAGCGCGTGGAGCCGACACCCGACGGCCGGGAGGCCGCCCGGCTCCTGGAGGACCGGTCGCGGGAGGCGGTCGCGTCCATGGTCAGCGGACTCGCCCCGGAGGACCGGGCCCGCCTGACACAGGCCATGCGCACCGTCCGCGGCGTCCTCGGCGGCGCCGCCGCAAAAGCCCCTCCCGGGCCTCGGGTCCGGCTGCGCGAGCCGCGCCCCGGTGACCTCGGCTGGGTGGTCCAGCGCAACGCGGAAATCTACGCCGAGGAGTACGGCTGGAACGCCGAGTACGAGACCCTCGTCGCCCGGATCGTCGCGGGCGGCCACGAGCGGGCGTGGATCGCCGAACTGGACGGCGAACGCGCCGGTTGCGTCTTCTGCGTACGCGACGACGCGCCCGGCACGGCACGGCTGCGCCTGCTGCTGGTCGACCCGGCGGCCCGGGGCCACGGCATCGGCCGCCGGCTGGTGGAGGCCTGCGTCGCGCACGCTCGCGCCGCCGGCCACCGCGAGCTGGTGCTGTGGACGAACGACGTCCTGGTCTCCGCCCGGCGGATCTACGAGGCGGCCGGTTTCGAGCTCGTCGGGGAGAAGCCGCACCGCAGTTTCGGCCGGGATCTCGTCGGGCAGGACTGGCGGCTGGTGCTGTAACGTCCGAAAAGTGAAGCTCGCGTTCTCGACCCTCGGCGTGCCGGGGCTCCCCCTGCCGGACGTCGTCCGGCTCGCCGCGGAGCACGGCTACCACGGCGTGGAGCTGCGGGCGGGCCATGAGGAGCCGGTGCACAGCGGCCTGACGGAACGGCAGCGTGCCGACGCGGCCGGAAAGTTCCGGGACGCCGGTGTCGCGGTCCTGGCGGTCGCCTCCCACGTGCAGGTGGCCGCTCCCGGCGAGGACGCCCCCGCGCTGCGCGGCCTGCGCGACCACGTGCGCCTCGCCGCCGACCTGGGAGCCCCCTACGTACGGGTGTTCCCCGGCGCCGGTGACGACGACGGGGACGCCGCCGACACCCGGGCGGCCCGCCGGCTGGCGGCGGTGGTCCCGGAGGCGGCGGACGCCGGCGTGCGGGTCCTGGTGGAGACCCATGACTCGCACCGGACCGGCGCGGACGTGGCGCGGATCCTGGGGCTGGTGGGCCATCACCACGCGGGTGCGCTCTGGGACGTGATGCACCCGTGGCTGGGCGGGGAACAGCCCGAGCACACCTATCCGGTGCTCGCCCCCTACCTGGGCTACGTGCAGGTCAAGGACATCTCCTCGGCGCAGGACACCACCCCGCTGCCGCTCGGCCACGGGGCGCTGCCGCTGGCCGGGACGGTGGAGGTGCTCAGCCGCGCGGGCTGGGACGGCTGGCTCTGCTGGGAGTACGAGAAGCGCCGGTACCCGCAGGTGCGGGCGCTGCCGGAGCTGCTGTCGCGGGGGCGTGCGCACCTGCTGCGGCTGCTCGGCGAGTCCGCCTGAGCCGGGCGCCCTCGCCCTCACCCGCGCCCCGGCCCGGCCGGATCGAGCCCGGCGATCCCAGCGACCCCAGCGACCCCAGCGACGTCACTCCGACGCCGCCCACCAGCAGCACCGCGGCCGTCCAGCGCAGCGGGCCGACTCCCTCGTCCAGCAGCAGGGCCGCCGATGTCATGCCGAACACCGGGACGAGCAGGGAGAACGGCGCCACCGCGGAGGCGTCGTACGTCCGCAGCAGGAAGCCCCAGGCGCCGAACCCGAACACCGTGGTGATCCAGGCGACGTAGAGGATCGCACCGGCGCCGCTCCAGTCGAGACCGCGCAGCGCGGCGACGTCCGCCGCGGGGCCCTCGACGACCAGGGAGAGTGCGAGCAGCGGCAGCGGCGGGACGAGGCTCACCCAGACCATCCAGCTCAGCGCGTCCGGCGGGGCGGCGCGGCGGGTGAGCACATTGGACAGCCCCCAGAAGGCGGCGGCCGCGACGACCAGCACGAACGCGCCGATCGGGCCGGAGGCGCCCTCGTCGTACGCGGCGACGCCGATCCCCGCGAAGGCGAGGCCCATGCCGGCCGTCCGGAGCCGGCCGGGCCGCTCGCCCAGCAGGGCGACCGCGAGGAGGGCGGTGAAGACGGCCTGGACCTGCAGCACCAGCGAGGACAGCCCGGCAGGCATGCCCTGGTCCATGCCGATGAAGAGCAGGCCGAACTTGGCGACGCCGAGGACGAGTCCGACGGCGACGATCCGGCGCGGGGGGACGCCGGGCCGGCGGACGAAGAAGACCGCCGGCACGGCGGCGGCCAGGAAGCGCAGGGCGCAGAAGAGCAGCGGCGGGAAGTGGCCGAGTCCCACCTCGATGACCACGAAGTTGACGCCCCAGACCGCGGCGACGAGGACCGCGAGGGCGAGGTGTACCGGTCGCATCGCTCCAGCATCGGGCACCGTACTCTTAAGCACTAGCGAGTGTTGCTGCACTGTCGGATTCAGTGTTGCTGAACGATGCGCCCCTGGCGCCGGGATGACGAGGTGAACGGATGCTGGATCTGGCCCGGCTGCGGGCGCTGCACGCCGTGCATGTGCACGGATCGGTGGGGGCGGCGGCCACGGCCCTCGGCTACACCGCGTCCGCGGTGTCCCAGCAGATCGCCAAACTGGAGCGGGAGACCCGTACGACGCTCCTGGAGCGGCAGGGCCGCGGCGTGGCGCTGACCGAGGCCGCGCAGCTGCTGGCGGAGACCGCGCAGGAGCTGATGGCGATCGTGGAGCGCGCCGAGGTCGCGCTGGAGGAGCGGCGCGGCCGGCCCACCGGGCGGCTGACCATGGCCGCCTTCCCGACCGCTGCGCGCGGCCTGCTCCCCGAGGTGCTGGCCGGGCTGACGGCCGCCCACCCGTCGCTGGAGCTGCGGCTGGTGGAGGAGGGCGCGCACCTGTCGGTCGACCTGGTCTCCCGCGGTGTCGTCGACCTGGCCGTGGTGCACGACTGGGACATCGCCCCGCTGCCGGCCCCCGAAGGGCTGGAGCGGGTGGTGATCGGCGAGGACCACTGCGACGTGCTGGTTCCCGCCGCGCATCCGCTGGCGGCGCGCGCGGCGCTCGTCCGCGAGGACGTCGTCGACGAGCGGTGGATCTGCCAGCCGCCCGGGCACGTCTGCCACGACTGGCTGGTGCGGACCCTGCGGGAGGCGGGCACCGAGCCCGACCTGGCGTTCCAGGTCGCCGAGTACCAGACGCAGTTGGCGCTGGTGGCGGCCGGGCTGGGGATCGCGCTGGTGCCGCGGCTGGGACGCGGGCCGGTGCCGGACGGTGTGGTCGTGGTGCCGCTGGAGCCGGCGCCGGTGCGGCGGCTGTACGCCTTGTGGCGGACAGGGGCGTCGCGACGTCCGGCCATCACGGAGACGGTCCGGGCGTTGCGCGTCCACTACCCCCGGGTCGTTGCGTGACCATGGGCGGATGTCACCCACCCGCAGGGAACCGTTTCCGTACCGGCCCCGTCCAACCGGCGTGCTGCCCGGGAGTCTCCGCAAAGCGGTGTCGGCCACGCTGCTGGCTGCGTCGCTGACAACCCTCTCCGCCGCCTGCGGCCGGCAGCAGCCCGCCACCGGCGCACCCCCCTACGACAACGCCGGTGGCGGCCCCTCCACCTCCGCGATCGCCTCCGTGCCCGCGGACCCGGCGCCGTCCGCCTCGGCGTCCACCGCGCGATCCCTCCCGGCCGACGGGACGGTCTCCACCCGCCGCGTGTACTTCACCGAGACCACGCGCGGAGTGCCCGCGGTGCACACCGTCCTCGACGGGGAGCGCGACCTGGGCCGCTTCCCCGGCTACTTCATGAAGTCGGCACCGGAGATCGCCGACGACATCGCGCGGCGCGCCGCGCGGACCGACTTCTCCCGCTCGGTGCTGGTCGCCTGGACCCGGACCACCGGCTGCAACCGCACGAAGGACGCCGTCCTCTTCCGGAGCGGCGACCGGCTGGCGCTCCGCCTCGCGCAGACCGCGATGGGCCAGTGCCTCGTCGCCAACCGGGTGGTCGCCGTGTTCGAGGTGCCGCGCGACCGGATGCCGAAGCGGCCGCGCTTCGCGCAGGAGGCGGATCCCCGGGCCGATCCGCCCGCCCCCGGGAGCACGGTGGCGTTCGGCGGTCTGGAGGACATGCGAGAGCCGGGCGGCCGGCGCAGTTCCGAGGTCACCTCGGCGCGGCAGCTCGACGCCTTCCTCGCCGGTCTGCCCCGCAAGGGGGCGGCCGCGCTGCGCGAACAGCTGGCACGGCATCCGCGGCGCGGTGACGAGCGGCGCTTCGGCTTCGTGCTGACGGGCTGCGGGCCCACCGGAGCCGTCCTGACCATCGGCCGGCGGGAACTGTCGGCCGCGCCCACCGGGGACGAGACCAAGCGCTGCATCCAGGTCCAGCACTACGCCGCGGTGCTCGCGGTGCCGTCCCGGCTCGTCCCGGAGCGTGCCCAACTCATTGACTGACAATAACTTTCCGGCTAAGCGTGTGTGCTTGAAGGTTTCTTTCAGCACGCCCCCCCACCTCCTGCCGGAAGGAGTCCGTCATGCACAACCGTCCCCAACCGTCCCGTCGCACGGTGCTCGGTGCCGCCGCGGCCGCCTCCACCGCCCTCGCCCTCGGCGTCCCGGGCACCGCGAGCGCGGCCGCGACCGACCGCAGACGCGTCCGTGCGCTCATCGACCGCATGAGCATCGAGGAGAAGATCGGCCAGCTCTTCGTCATGCGCGTGTACGGCCACTCGGCCACCGCCCCCGATCCGGCCGACGTCGCCGCCAACCAGGCCGAGATCGGGGTCTCCAACGCGGCCGAGCTGATCGCCAAGTACCACGTCGGCGGCATCATCTACTTCGCCTGGGCACACAACACCCGAGATCCGCACCAGATCGCCGACCTCTCCAACGGCATCCAGCGGTCCTCCCGGATACCGCTGCTGATCTCCACCGACCAGGAGCACGGCGCCGTCGCCCGGGTCGGCTCCCCCGCCACGCTCTTCCCGGGCGGGATGGCGCTCGGCGCGGGCGGCAGCACCCGGGACGCCCGGCGGGCCGCGGCCGTCGCCGGGGCCGAACTGGCCGCGATGGGCATCACCCAGGACTACGCGCCGGTCGCCGACGTCAACGTCAACCCCGCCAACCCGGTCATCGGCGTACGCTCCTTCGGCGCCGACCCGAAGGCCGTGGCCGCGCTCGTCGCCGCCCAGGTGGAGGGCTACCAGCGGTCAGGGGTCGTCGCCACCGCCAAGCACTTCCCCGGGCACGGCGACACCGGCACCGACAGCCACTTCGAACTGCCGATCATCACGCACTCGCTGGAGGAATGGCGGCGCCTGGACGCCCCGCCGTTCCGGGCCGCGATCGCCGCCGGCATCGACTCGATCATGACCGCGCACATCCTGGTGCCCGCCCTCGACGACTCCGGCGACCCCGCCACGCTCTCCCGGCCGATCCTCACCGGCATCCTGCGCGAGGAACTCGGCTACGACGGCGTGGTCGTCACCGACTCCCTCGGCATGGAGGGCGTGCGCCAGAAGTACGGGGACGACCGGGTCCCGGTGCTCGCCCTGAAGGCCGGCGCCGACCAGTTGCTCAACCCGCCGGTCATGGAGACCGCCTGGCAGGGGGTGTTGGCCGCCGTGAGGTCCGGAGAGCTGACCGAGGAACGCCTCGACGAGTCCCTGACCCGGATCCTCATGCTCAAGGCGCGGCGCGGGCTGCTCGACGACCCGTACGTCACCCACCGCGGCGTGGACCGGGTGGTGGGCACCCGAGGCCACCTGGCCGACGCCGACCGGATCACCGAACGCACCGTGACCCTGCTGGCGAACCGGGGAGCACTGCCGCTGCCCGCCCACCGCCGGCTGCTGGTCGTCGGCGCCGACCCGGCCGCGCCCTCGGGCACCGGCGGCCCGCCCACCGCGGTGCTCGGCGCGGCCCTGACCGGGCTCGGGCACACCGCGGAGGTCCTGTCGACCGGCACGGCGCCGGCGCAGGCGACGATCGACCGGGCGGTGGCCGCCGCGCGGGACAAGGACGCCGTGGTGGTGGCCACGTACAACGTCACCGGGGCGTCGACGGGCCAGATCGCGCTGGTGGCCGCACTCGTCGCGACCGGCGTTCCGGTGGTGCAGCTCGCGATCCGCAACCCGTACGACGTCGCCCGGCTGGACGGGGTGGCCGCGTCCCTGGCCGCCTACGGCTGGACGGACGTCTCGATGCGGGCGGCGGCACGGGTGATGGCGGGCAAGGTACGGCCCACCGGGAAGCTCCCGGTGGCGGTTCCGGCGGCGGACGATCCGTCACGGACGCTCTACCCGGTCGGCTGGGGCCTGCGGTACTGAGTGCGCGGGGCGGCCCCTCCCGCTGAGGGGCCACGCCACCTATCCTGCCGAAAACGGGCAACTCGCCCGGGGGGACGGGTGGGGGGCCGCCATGCGCGTGTTGTCCGGACAACTGCTGGGAACGGCATGGCTGGTCGTCGTGCTGCTCGCCGCCTGCTCGCCCGTCCCCGGCGGAACGGGCAGCGGGGCCGCGGGCCCGGCCGTCTCGCCGGCCACGCACGACGCGGTCTTCCTCGACCGGGGCGACTGCGCGGCCGGCGACCGGGTGGGCGCCTACCGGGAGGTGGTGTGCTCGGACCCGGGCGCCCGGGCCCGCGTCGTCAGCCGGCTCTACGGGCTGCTGCCCGCCTCGCCCTCGCCCGCTCCCCCTGTCGCCACGCGGGCCGGCGACCGCTGCCCGCCGACCACGGACTTCCTGCTCACCGTCACCAACGCCCGCCCCCGGGGCTACGCCTGCATGCGCAACCTGGCGGCCCCGCACCCCGGGGACCCGGGCGGGGGCGGCGGGCCGCGAACGATCGCGGGCGACTGCGTCTACACGTCCCGCAAGGGCCGGGTGAAGGAGACGCCCTGCGACGGCTCGGGCCCGCACGCCCCGCAGTTCCGGGTCGTGGAGCTGGCCCGCGGCCGCGGGTCCTGCCCCGCCGGGACGGCCCTGTACGTCGGGGTGGGCGGCGGGCCGGCGGGCGTGGGATGCGCCCGCCGGCTCTGACCGCCGGTCAGAAGGGCGGCTGCAGAAAGGCAGCCGGTCAGAAGGGCAGCCGGCCTGCGGCCTCGGTGCTCTTGTCGAGCTTGGCGTCGTACGCCGCCAGGGGCCGGGCCGACTCGGGGTCGGCACGCACGGCCGCGGGGGCGACCCCGGCCCACTCCAGCACCTCGGCGGTGGCCTTCGCACGGTCGGCCTCGCCGAGCGCGCCGATGACCGCGCCGTGGTTCGCGCCGGGCGCCCACATCACGTACGAGTCGTGCGCGCCGCGCGAGAGGCGGAACGGCTCGGCGCCCCACGGGTCGTTGGCCCCGTACACGAAGAGCATGCGCTCCGCGTGGTGGCGCACCCAGGAGTCGACGTCGTGCATCGCCCGGGGCTGGAAGGGCATCGGGATCGAGCGCGGCACGTAGGAGCGCGGCTGGTAGATCCCGGGGTAGCGCAGCAGGCCCTTCAGGTGCGGGGTGGCGAAACTCGGGGCGCCGAGCTGGGTGCCCGCCTGGTAGTAGTACGGCGTGTAGTACTCCAGGCCCTGGTCGGTGTAGAAGTCGAAGCCGGAGACGGAGTCGACGAAGGAGTAGATGGCGTCCGTGGTGGCGGAGGCCGCGGGCACGTCCGCGCACTCCGCCTGCTGGTGGTACTGCCAGAAGGCCCACACCAGGTCCAGCACCACGTTCTCGTACGCCTTGTCCGCGCTGCCCACGGTGGTGAAGGTCAGCCCGTTGTCCGCGGCGTACTTCTGGTAGCGGGCGACGATCTCGCCCCGCCGCACGAGGGCCTCGCGCTGCACGGCGTTCAGCCGCGCCCGGCAGTCGGCGGTGCCGACGGTGCGGAAGAAGCGGGTGTAGGCGGAGTCCTCGTCGTTCACCACGTCGTTGGGAGCGACGTAGGCGACCGTGCCGGCCATGTCGCGCGGGTAGAAGCGCCGGTAGTACGTGGCCGTCATGCCGCCCTTGCTGGCGCCGGTGGCGAGCCAGTTCTCGGCGTAGATCCGGCTCAGCGCACGGTAGATGCGGTGCTGGTCGCTGGCGGCCTGCCAGATGTCGAGCTTGGACCAGTCGGCGGGGGCCGGGCGGGACGGGGTGAAGAAGCGGTACTCCATCGAGACCTGGTTGCCGTCGACGATCTGCGTCGGCTCACGGCGGGAGGGGGTCGTGGAGAGGCCGTAGCCGGAGGTGTAGAAGACCGTGGGCCGGTCGGTCCCCTTGTGCAGCACGGTGATCCGCTGCTGGAAGGTCCCCTTGGACGGGTGCCGGTGGTCCACCGGCTGCGTGTAGTTCAGGACGAAGAAGCGGTACCCGGTGACCGGCTTCTCCTCGATCAGGCTCATCCCGGGTATCGCCAGGATGCGGTCCTTGATGTCCGGCTCGTCAGCGGTCGCGGTGGCGACTCCACCGCCGGCGGTGCCTATGAGCAGCACCAGCGCCAGCAGCCATCTGAGCGCGTTGCGCATGCCCCCTCCTTCGGGGTTCGACGGGCGTCGCCCGTGAACCTATGAGGAGGAAGTGGCCTGCCGCCAGGGGGCGTCGGGCAAAGACCGGCGGCCCGGACCACCGGGGTCCGGGCCGCGGACGCGACAGGGGCGGCCGCCCTAGGTGTTCTGTCCACAGAGGTTGGTGACGGATCTCTCGGCTGAGGGATCTTGAAATGGGTGAGGGCCTTCTGGCTCGGTGTGGATTGCGACAT
>NZ_JARAVM010000102.1:0-628 GCF_033792735.1 Streptomyces sp. PA03-3a | reverse complement strand
TGTATTGCCCCGTGAGGTTAGGAACGCGGCTGGCGGGTGGTTGGCCCTTCAGCGCGGTGTGTCCGCGGTGGTGATTGTAGGTGTGCAGCCAGGCGGGGAAGGCGTCGCGTCGTTCTTGCTCTGACCGGTAGGGGCGGGCGTAGGCCCACTCGTCGAGCAGGGTGCGGTTGAAGCGTTCGACCTTGCCGTTGGTCTGCGGCCGGTAGGGCCGGGTGCGCTTGTGCGTGATCCCGGCCCCGGCCAGGGCATCGCGCCACAGACGGGACTTGTAGCAGGAGCCGTTGTCGGTCAGCACGCGCTCGACGGCGACCCCGCACGAGGCGAAGAACGCATGGGCCCGTCCCCAGAAGGCGACGGCGGTCTCCTTCTTCTCGTCGGTGAGGATCTCGCTGTAGGCCAGGCGGGAGTGGTCGTCGACGGCGGTGTGCAGGTAGCTGTAGCCGGCGTTCGAGCGGGTTTTGCGACCCGCTTGCCGGCCGAGGACTTTGTGGCCGCCGCCGTCGGGGATGTTGCCGAGCTTCTTGATGTCCACGTGCACCAGCTCGCCGGGACGGGCGCGTTCGTAGCGGCGTATGACGCGGCCGGTGGCCCGGTCCAGGTGGGTCAGGCGGGCCAGGCCGTAGCGGGT
>NZ_JARAVM010000057.1:0-36054 GCF_033792735.1 Streptomyces sp. PA03-3a | reverse complement strand
GCCCACGCCGCGGCGGCCACCCTCGCGCCCGCCGACCGGTGGCGCCTCGTGCTGGGCCGCCGGGCCGACCGGCTGCCGCCCTCCGCCGCGGCCCTGGCCACCGCGCTCGACGAGCTGTACGGCCACGGCCGGGGGGAGGGCAGCCGCGGCGACCTCGGCGGCCACGGCGCGGCCGGCGACCGCGGTGGCCGCGAGGCGCCCTACCCCGGGGTGCGCGAGTGGTCCGAGGAACTGGCGGCGCTGTTCGGGCCCGGCATCCGCGAGGAGGTGCTGGCGACCGCCGCCGCGTCGGGCCGCAAGGACGCGGTCGCCGAACTCGACCCCGACAGCGTGCGCCCCTCCGTCGACCTGCTGCGGACCGTCCTGCGCCACGCGGGCGGACTGCCGGAGGCCCGGCTGGCCGCGCTGCGCCCGCTCGTACGGCGTCTGGTCGAGGCACTCACCCGCCAACTCGCCACCCGGCTGCGCCCGGCGCTGCACGGCACCGCCCTGCCGAGGCCCAGCAGGCGCCCAGGCGGCGGCCTCGACCTGGCCCGTACGCTGCGCGCGAACCTGGCCACCGCGCGCCGCGCTCCCGACGGCACCGTCCAGGTGATCCCGGAGCGGCCGGTGTTCCGCGCCCGGGCGCAGCGGGCCGCGGACTGGCGGCTGATCCTGGTGACGGACGTGTCGGGGTCCATGGAGGCCTCCACGATCTGGGCCGCGCTCACCGCCTCCGTCCTGGCCGGGGTGCCCGCCCTGTCCACGCACTTCCTGGCGTTCTCCACCGAGGTCATCGACCTCACCGACCACGTGGCGGACCCGCTCTCCCTCCTCCTGGAGGTGAGCGTCGGCGGCGGCACCCACATCGCCGCCGGGCTGCGGCACGCCCGCGAACTGGTGACCGTGCCCTCCCGCACCCTCGTCGTGGTCGTCAGCGACTTCGAGGAGGGGTATCCGCTCGGCGGCCTCCTGGCCGAGGTCCGCGCCCTGGTCGGAGCCGGCTGCCACGTCCTGGGCTGCGCCAGCCTCGACGACGCCGGGCGCCCCCGCTACTCCACCGGCGTCGCCGGGCAGCTCGTCGCCGCGGGCATGCCGGTCGCCGCCCTCAGCCCCCTCGAACTCGCCCGCTGGGTAGGGGAGAAGATCAGGTGAACCAGCAACTCCCCCCGGTCGCGCCCGCCGTGACCGCGGAACTCGTCGAGGCCCTCTCGCCGCGGCTGCGCAAGCGCCTCGACTCCGCGGTAACCAAGCTCGCGGCCCGCCCGGCCGCCGTCGACGGCGACACCGTGCGGATCGCCGTCGACGACGACACCGACCTCGAACTCCGCGCCCCCGGCGGCACGGTGACCCGGGCCGAGGACGTCCGCTGCGGCTGCCTGCTCGCCCCGGACTGCCTGCACCGCGCCGCGGCCGCCTCGGCCGCACCCGTCGCCGAGGCCCCCGGGCCGGCAGCCGGGTCGGCCCTGCCGGAACCCGGAGGGGAAGAGGCGCCCGCAGCCGAGCCCGAGACCGCCACCCCGCAGCAGCGGGCCGCCGCCGGGGCCCTGCGCACCGCGGGCGCCGCCGCACTCGACGCGGGCGTCGACGGCTCCGGAGCCGTCGTCCAGGCCGAACTGCTCAGGGCGGCGCACTCCGCGCGGCTGGCCGGAATGCCCCGCGCCGCGGCCGCGGCGGTCTCCGTCGTCACCCGGCTGCGCGCCGCCCGCGCCGACGACCCCGGGCACCGCCTCGCCGACCTGGTCGCCGCGCTCCGCGAACTCCTCGGCACCGCCCACCGCGTGCCCCACGCCACCGGCACCGAACTGGCCGCGGTGCGCGGCACCGCCCGGCAGCCGTACACCCCCGACGGCTCGCTGCGGCTGTACGGGCTGTTCTCCGAGCCCGTCCTCACCGCGAGCGGCTACGCGGGCGCCGTCACCTGGACGACCGACGCCGACGGCCGCCTCTGCACCGTCTCCGACGTCGCCCCCGGCGGCCCCGGCCGCGCGACGGGCGCCGCCGACCGGGCCGTGCGCATCGGCGACACAGCCCTCACCCACCGCGAACTCTCCCGCGCGGGCCTGGCCGTGTCCGGCGCGACGGTCTCGCCCACCGGCCGGCTCGGCGCGGGTGCCGCCGTCCGCGCCGTACGGGCATCCGGCGCCGCCTGGACCGCCGAGCCCCTGAACCGGCTGTGGCGGGTGCCCGTCGCCGAGCAGGCCGTGCGCGCCCTCGGCGCGGGCGACGGCCTGCTGTTCCTCGACGTCACCCTCGCCGGCACCGTCCGCGAGGCCGGCGGCGACTGCCTGCTCGCCCGGTGCGGCGACCTGACGATCCGGCTCGCCGCCGCCCACGACCACCCCGCGCTGCCCCACCGCGACAACCTGCGGCTGCTCGCGGACGCGCCGGGCACCCGGCTGCGCGTCATCGCCCGGCTCGACCCCGCCCCGCACCCCCGCGCGCTGCTGCTGGCCACCAGCCACCCGGCCGACCCCGAGGCCCGCGTCGACACCGGACTCGACCGCCTGCAGCGCGCCGACCTCCCCACCGCCGCACCGGCGGTCCCCCTGCCGGCGCCCGACCCGCCCGACGAGGCCCCGGTCCATCTTCTGCTCCGCCGCGTCCACCAGGCCGCCTCCGGCGGGCGCCGGGTCCTCGCCCTGCCCGCGAGTTCGGCCCCCGACGCCCGGCGGCTGCGCCGCGCCGCCCTGCCGACCGCCGCGGACCTGATCGACGACCTCCACCGCGCCGCCGCCGACCGCGGCCGCGACGCCTTCGGCCGCCTGCTGCCCGCCGACACCGAACGCTTCGCCCTCGCCTGGCTGGCCGCCGCCGTCTACTCCGACGAACTCTCCCGGGCCCTGTGCGCCGCGGCCTGGGGCGCCGACCCGTCCGCCGACGCCCCGGTGCCGTCCGCCGGGGCGGTGGGCGGCCCGGCCTGACGGCTCAGCGGCGGAGGGAGCGGCGCGCCGCGGGCAGCCCTGCGCCGACCAGTCGGGCGGTGTGCACGGCGGCTCGCCACCAGGGCCGGAGCCGGGGGCGAAGACGCACCCGCTCCATGTGCGGCGCACCCCTGGCGCCGGCCCCGGCCGCCTCGAGCCGCCGCGCGGCCTCCTCGGCGACCCGCAGCGAGACATCCTCCAGGACCACGAGCGGTACGGACTCCGGCAGTCGCCTGCTCCGCCAGGTGCTGGGCCCTCTGACGGACCGAGGCGCCCGTACGACGTCGAGCTTCCGGACGGCGTTCCCGGCCCCGGTCAGCAGCACGCTGTACGCCGGCTCCTCCACCCTCCGCCCGCCTCAGGGCTCCGCCCCGCCCTCAGGACACGATGTCCTTCCCCCGGAAGCCGCGGAAGGCCAGTGCGACGAACACCACCGCGAAGGACAGCGACACCGAAGTGCCCTTGAGCATGCCCGACCACTCGAGCCGGGGCTGGAGCGCGTCGATCCAGGCGTACTGCCAGTGCGTCGGCAGGATGTCCCGCAGCGAGCCCAGGGCCGTGATCGCGTCCAGGATGTTGGAGAGGATCGCGACGCCCACGGCTCCGCCGACCGCGCCCAGCGGCGCGTCGGTGAGCGTGGAGAGCCAGAGGGCAAAGCCCGCGACGGCGAGTTGGCCGACGAAGACGTACAGGGCGGCGATCGCGAGCCGGCCCGTCGCGGTGCCCGGGGGCAGCGCGCCGGCCGTGGTGAGCTCCAGGTCGCCCCAGCCGTAGGCGAGCGTGCCGACGCCGAGCGCCACCGTGGGCAGCGCCAGCACGGCGGCCGCGCTGAAGACCAGGGACACCAGCGCCTTGGAGGCGAGCAGCCGCGCGCGGGGCACCGGGGCGGCCAGCAGGTAGCGCAGGGACGACCAGTTGGCCTCCGAGGCGATCGTGTCGCCGAAGAACAGCGCGACCGGGATCGTCAGCAGGAAGCCGGAGGAGACGAAGAGCACCGCCAGAGAGAAGTTGACGCCGGAGGCGGTGGCCACGTCCATCATCGTCGGGCCGGAGTCGCGACCCCGCGGGGTGCCGCCGATGGCGAAGGCCGCCCACACGATCACGGGCAGGCCGAGCACGACGCCGAAGGCGACGAGCGTGCGCCGCCGCAGCAACTGCCGTACCGCCTCGACCCGCAGCGGGAGCGTGCGGCCCGGACGGTACCCCTCGGCCAGTTCCAGGGTCTCGGTCACGCGGGACCTCCGATCAGGGTCAGGAACGCGTCCTCCAGGCGGCGGTGCGGGCCGACCCGTTCCACCGGCACGTCGAGCCGCAGGAGTTCGGACAGCAGCTCCGGCACGGTCATCGCGCCCGGCCGGACGAGCAGCCCGCCGTCCGCGGGCTCGGCCGCCTCGACACCGGGCAGCGCCGACAGCTTCGCGGCGACCGCCTCCCGCTGCTCACCGGCCATGCCCGGCGCGCCGACGAAGAGCGCCTGCCCGCTCCCGGCGATCTCGCCGACCGGACCGGCGGCGACGAGCCGCCCCTTGTCCATGACGACCAGGTGCGTGCAGCTCTGCTCGACCTCCGACAGCAGGTGGCTGGAGACGAGGACGGTACGGCCGGCGGCCGCGTAGCGGCGCACCACGTCGCGCATCTCGCGGATCTGTGGCGGGTCGAGCCCGTTGGTGGGTTCGTCGAGGATGAGCAGGTCGGGCAGGCCGAGCATGGCCTGTGCGATCGCGAGCCGCTGCCGCATGCCCTGCGAGTACGTGCGCACCGCGCGTTCCAGTGCCTCGCCGAGGCCCGCGATCTCCAGGGCCTCCTCGACGTGGGCGTCGGCCGCCGGCCGGCCCGTCGCCCGCCAGTACAGCTCCAGGTTGGCGCGCCCCGTCAGGTGCGGCAGGAAGCCCGCGCCCTCCACGAAGGCCCCCACCCGGGACAGCACGGGCGCACCCGGCCGGATCGCGTGGCCGAACACGCGGATGCCGCCCGCGTCGGGCCGGATGAGGCCCATCATCATGCGCATCGTGGTCGTCTTGCCCGCGCCGTTGGGGCCGAGGAGCCCCAGCACCTGGCCCCGCTCGACCCGGAACGACAACTCCCGCACGGCGTAGCGGTCCGCCGCGCCGCGGTACCGCTTGGACAGCCCGGAGATCTCCAGGGGCACGCCGGCGAGGGCCGGGTCCGGCGCCTGCCGCACGGCGCCGGCCCGGCGGCGGCCGGTCAGCAGCAGGGCAGCCGCCAGCGCGAGCGCGCCAACCGGCAGCAGCCACACCCAGGCGGGCAGCGCGCCCTGACCGGTGGTCAGCCCCGGGTCGGTCGGCACGGTCAGCGCGGCGTCTTCGGGCAGGGACACCCGGTACGTGGCGGCCGCGACGGGGGAGGCGTAGCCCAGGTCGGTGGTGGAAAGGACCAGCCGCAGCCGGTGCCCGGCGGCGAACTCGTGGTCCACGGCGGGCAGCCGTACCGGCACCGTGCCGTCCTCCGCGACCCGCAGCGGTGCGACCAGCTGGTGCGGCAGCGTCTCGTTGCCGCCGGGGGCCACGTCGTAGAGCTTCGCGAAGAGCACCGCGCCCGCGGGCGCGTCCGTGGCGACGGTGACGCGTGTCGTCGCGGCGCCGGTAAGCCGCAGCGCCGAGCTCAGCGGCGCCGAGTCGAAGGCGGCGCGCTGACCGGGGAAGTCCAGGGACAGCGACAGCCCCTGGCCGAGGTCGGAGAGCTGGGAGAGCGCGCCCACGCCGGGCACCGCCGAGATCGCGGGCGGGCTGCCGCCCGCGGGGTTGGCCACCGTCTGCGCGCGCCCGCCGAGCGGGACCGTCCGGGTCCGCGTGCCCTCCAGGCCCGGGTACGCGTCCGCGTCCGCGCCCCGGCGCACCGCCCTGCCGTCGGTGGTGTCGACGCCTCCGGTCCGGGTGACGCGGAACGCCGGACCGGTGTCGGCCGCCTTGTCCCGCTTCAGCCAGCGGTCGAACCAGGCCGCGGTGCGCGCCTCGATCCTGGACGTCTCCTGGTCGCCGCCGTCGTGCCCGCCGGAGAACCAGTCGACGGCCACGGGCGCGCCGTTCGCGGCGACGGCCCGCGCGATGGCGTCGCCCTGGTCCAGGGGGAAGAGGGAGTCGTTCTGGCCCTGCACCACCAGGGTCGGCACCTTGATGCGCCCGGCCACCGAGGAGGGGCTGGAGCGCGTCAGCAGCCGCAGCGTGGCGTCGTCCGGGCGTCCGGCGACGGCCGACCGGTCGTACATCGCGCACAGCTCGGGGGTGAAGCCGCACGTGGCGCCGCGCGAGCCCGTGGAGAAGAAGATCCCCGCCCACAGCTTCTTGAACACGCCCTGCGGGAAGAGCGCTTCACCCAGGTCCCACCAGGTGATCGCGGGCACGATGGCGTCCACCCGCCGGTCGTACCCGGCGGCCAGCAGCGAGACGGCCCCGCCGTACGAGGCCCCCGTGACGCCCACCCGTGGGTCGTCCCGGCCGTCGCGCAGCACCTCGGGGCGCCGGCCCAGCCAGTCGACGAGCCGCGAGACGTCGGCGACCTCCGCGTCGGGGGAGTTGAGCCCGATCCGCCCACCGGAGGCGCCGAAGCCCCGCGCGGACCAGGTCAGCACGGCGTAGCCGCCGCGGGCGAGGGACTCGGCCTGGGCCCTCATGTCGTCCTTGCTGCCGCCGAATCCGTGCGCGAGCAGCACCGCCGGGCGCGGCGCCGACCCGCCGGAGGTGAAGTAGGAGGTGTCGATCCGCACCTCGGCGGCGCTGCCCGGTGCCTCGGGCAGGGAGAGGACGCGGTCCTGGCGGCGCACGGGTGCGGAGGAGTCGGCCGTCGCGAGGGTGACGGCGCCGCCACCGGCGAGCAGGGCGAGGGCGGCGGCGCCGGCCGCCAGCCGGCGCCGTGTGCGCCAGGTCCTGGGCAGGGCGAATCGCATGCGTGATCCTCGGACGGGGACGACGGGTGTGACGCTCCCACTATGCATTCCGGTGATCACCCGCGACGTCCGCCTCAGGCACCGGATCGGCGTACTCCACCGGGAGTACGGTGGCGACCGTGCCCTTCGAACGACTCGTCACCGCCCCCCTGCCCCGGCTGGGTCTCGGCCTCGCCGCCGTCGGCCGTCCCGCCTACATCGACCTGGGCCGCGCCGCCGACCTGCCCGCCGACCGCACCGTCGAGGCGATGCGCGACCGCGCCCACGCCGTCCTCGACACCGCCTACGCGCTCGGCATCCGCTACTTCGACGCGGCCCGCTCCTACGGCCTGGCCGAGGAGTTCCTCGCGGGCTGGCTGGACGCCCACCCCGAGGCCGCCGACGTGCTGATCGGCAGCAAGTGGGGCTACACCTACACGGCGGGCTGGCGGGCCGACGCCGAGGTGCACGAGGTCAAGGACCACGCCGCCGCCACCTACGACCGGCAGATCGCCGAGACCCGCGCCCTGCTCGGCGACCGGCTCGACCTCTACCAGATCCACTCCGTCACACCGGACAGCCCGGCCCTCGCCGACCGCGACCTCCACGCACGCCTCGCCCGGCTGTCGGCCGACGGGGTGGCCGTCGGGCTGTCCACCAGCGGCCCGCTGCAGGCCGAGGCGATCCGCGCGGCGCTCAAGGTGACGGTGGACGGACGGCGCCTGTTCAGCGTCGTGCAGGCCACCTACAACCTGATGGAGCCCTCCGCGGGGCCCGCCCTGGCCGAGGCCCACGACGCAGGACTGACCGTGATCGTCAAGGAGGCCATGGCCAACGGGCGCCTGGCGACGGCCGATCCCGACTCCCCCCTCGCCGAGGTGGCCGCCCAGACCGGTGCGACGCCCGACGCGGTGGCGCTCGCCGCGGTCCTGCGCCGCCCCTGGGCCGGCGTCGTGCTCTCCGGCGCCGCCACCACCGGCCAGGTCACCGCCAACGCCCGGGCCGCCTCCGTCGGGCTCGACGCGGAGCAACTGGCCCGGCTGGCAGCCCTGGCCGAACCGGCGCCGGCGTACTGGCGGCACCGCGCGGAGCTCCCCTGGAGCTAGCGGACGCCTTGCCCCGCGAGGCCCGCAGGGCGGCGGGAGCCCGCCAGGAAGTCCCTGATCCGCGCCCGCAGCCCGGCGGCGTCCAGGCCGTGCGCGGCCACGTGCTCCTGCCAGGTGCCGTACCGGCGCAGTTCCTCCCTGGCGGTGCCCAGCGCGAGGACACGGTGCGGCAGGTCGAGCAGCGCCTCGGCCGCGAACGACGCCGACGTGCCCGCCAGGTACGGCTCGACGAGCACCACGTCCGCCGCGTCCGCCCCCGCCACGGCCGCCCGCAGTCCGGCCGCGTCGAAGGGGCGCACCGTGGAGGCGTACAGCACCGTGACGTCCAGGTCCGCGACCGCCTCCAGCGCGGCGTCCAGGAGCGGGCCCACGGCGACCACCACGCCCGCCCGGCCCTCGCGAAGCACCCGGAACCGGCCCGGCGAGACGGGCCGCGCGTCGCGGTTGGACTGCTCGCTGAGCCGTACGTAGACCCGGTGGTCGTCGTCGGCCGCCGCGTGCCGGAGCAGCGCCTCGGCCTCGTCCGGGTGGCCGGGCACGTGCACGGTCCAGCCGTCCAGGGTGTCCAGCAGCGCGACGTCGCCCGGGGCCTGGTGGGTGCGGCCCCCCGCGGCGATGTCGTACGAGCCGCCCGAGCTGACCAGCACCGCGCCCGCGCCCTGGTGCCCCAGGTCCAGCTTGACCTGCTCGAAGGGGCGTTCCACCAGGAAGCTGCAGAAGGTGTGGACGATCGGCCGCAGCCCGGTCAGCGCCAGCCCGCCCGCGACGCTGACCAGCAGCTGCTCGCGGATGCCCACGTCGATCACCCGGTCGGGGTGGCGGCGGGCGGCCTCCGTGAAACGGTCCCCGGAGATGACCGCCAGCACGACGGCCAGCCGGGGGTCCTCGTCCAGCAGACGGGAGGCGACGGAGGTGAAGCGGTCACGCATGGTGTCCATCGGAAGGTCTCCTCGGCTCGGGGCGGTGGTCACCGCTTGGGCTCGACTCGGGCGACGACGGCGTGCGGCCGTCCGGGGTGCGGTGCGGTGAACGCCTCGTACAGCGCCTCGTGGTCACGGCCGTCGACGCTCGTCACGGACCAGCCCTCGCCCGCGAACAGCGAGGCGGGACCTCCCGGGCGCCGGTAGGTGGCGGAGGTGTTGTCGACGGCGACGACGTGCAGGCCGTCCAGTCCCGTGGCGCCGGCGAAGGCGACGGCCTCGTGGTTGCTGCCCTCGTCCAGTTCGGCGTCGCCGACCAGCACCCACACCGCGGCGTCGGTCAGGCCCTGCGCCCGCAGTCCCAGGGCGCTGCCCACCGCGATCGGCAGCCCGTGGCCGAGCGAGCCGGAGCCGATCTCGGCGCCCGGCACGAGCAACCGGTCCGGGTGGTGGCCGAGCGGCGAGCCGAAGGAGCCGAAGCCCGGCAGCCACTCCTGCGGGAGGAAGCCCTTGGCGGCGAGCACCGCGTAGTACGCCATCGGGCCGTGGCCCTTGGAGAGCAGGAAGCGGTCCCGGCCGGCGTCCTGCGCCGTCCCCGGGGTCACCCGCAGCACCCGGTCGTAGAGCACCCACAGCACGTCGAGGGTGGAGGTGGCGGCGGGCCCGTGCTTCTCGTCGCCGGTCATCAGCGACATCAGCCGCCGGAGGTCGTCGTATCCGTACGCGGTGTCCGCACTGGTCGGAGTCATGAGTCGAGGTTGCAACTTCAAGTCGGCTTGAGGTCAAGCGCTACGCTCGGTGCCATGAACGACCCCGCACTGCGCCGCGACCGCCTGGCCATCGGCGAGCTCGCCGCGCGCAGCGGTCTCGCCACCTCGGCCCTGCGCTACTACGAGGTCCTCGGCCTCATCCGCTCCGAGCGCACCGCCGGCGGGCAGCGCCGCTACCCCCGCGTGACGCTGCGCCGCGTCGCGTTCATCCGGGCCGCCCAGCGGGTCGGCCTGTCGCTGGAGGAGGCCGGCGCCGCCCTCGCCCGGCTCCCCGAGGACCGCGCCCCCAGCGCCGCCGAGTGGAACGCCGTAGCCCGCACCTGGACCCGTCGCATCGACGAGCAGATCGCCGAGCTGGAACGGCTCAAGGGCAACCTCACCGGCTGCATCGGCTGCGGCTGCCTCTCCCTGCGCAAGTGCGCCCTGTACAACCCGGACGACACCGCCGCCGCCAGGGGGCCCGGCGCTCGGTACCTGCTGGGCGACGAGTCGGCTACACCCCGTCGACCTTGAACGGGTCGTGCTCGGACAGCAGCTTGTCCAGCCGCGCCTGATCCACCCGGCTCGTCACCTGGCCGGCCTCCTGCCGGTCGCGGACGACCTTGGCGAGCGTGAACGCCGAGGTCACCACGTAGAGCAGCCCCACCGCCAGGAAGGCCCGCACCCACGGGCCGACCGGCAGGTAGGCGATGCCCACGACCATCGCCCCGAGGGCGACGGCGAACGAGATCGCGGCCTGCGCCGAGTAGGCCGCCGTGTTCTGCTGCTGGATCGGATTCGCCATGCCTGAAGCATCGGCCGCCCGGGCCCGCGCCACATGAGTACGGCTACTCATCCGGGCCGGGCACCCCGCCGCGGCGGCGCCCGGCGTGCCGCGGGAATGGTGCGAGCGAGCACCCGCCGACGTGCGGTATTGTTCTCGTGCGCGGTCGGCCGGGTGGGAAACCCGGTACGAGTCGGCACCGGGACGTGGCGCAGCTTGGTAGCGCACTTGACTGGGGGTCAAGGGGTCGCAGGTTCAAATCCTGTCGTCCCGACGGTGACGTCGGAGATTTTGCAGCGTAAGGGGCCCTCTAGTGGGGGCCCCTTACGTATGTCCTGGAGTGGTTCGGGGGTCTTCTTCGCTCCCCGCTCCCATCGCCCCCGGCCTTCCTCGCCGGTGTCACTCTGTGTCGGCCGTCTGTCGCTCGGAGTTCGACCGCCCCGCCTCCAGGTCGGCGGGCCTGCCCTGTATCTGCTCGTCGTTCGCCCAGGTGGTGCGCACCGAGCAGGGGGACACCTCCTGGGCGCCGGGGACCGCGAGCCGGCCGCAGGCGCGTGACGGTGGTCGTGCTCTTCGCGGACTCGATCGTCGTGTGCCGAGGACGGTGAGCTCGGCGTGATCTGGTCGGTCCGTTCCGGCGAGCACAGGGTGGGGGGCATCGTGCGGGCGGCGTCGGGGATCACCGCGGCGTCCTTCGCGTCGGTCCTGGCCTCGTCGGGGTAGAGGTCGGCTGTCCGGCGCATCGCCGGCCGGGCAGGTAGGCGACCCGGCAGCCCGCGTCACGGGGCGACTGGGTGAGTTCCCCGGACGGCTGGGGGCGAACAGGCCCCTGGCTGGCGTGATTTCACGCGTGATGACACATTGAGCCCTTTCAAGTGCGATTCATGAGGCTGAAGTTGCCCGGGACGCCGACACGGCTGGGAACAGCGCGAGACGCATCGAGCAGTTCCACGTCGTCGTCCGAAGCGTCACCCGATCGGTGGCCACTCTGCAAGAGCTCGGATCGGGCACCGGATCTTCTGGTGCCCTGAACGGCTCGGCTTCTCACGTTCTGGGTCACCGCAGATCAGCACGTACTCGCCGGCCTCCGACGCCCGATCTTCACGGCCTTGCCCCAGTCATCGGAAAGGGAGCACGAAGAGTCGATTATGCGCGAAAGTTTGTTTTGTGCCTCTTGGAGCCGCCTCCGCTTCGCGGGTCGCTACCCCTGCCGCGACGTTGAAACGTTTCGCAAAAAATGACCGATATGCGGCTTCGCTTAACCGGATCGCGACCTGACCAGCCTTGACGTGCCACGCGGGCAGTTGGAATCGTTGACGGCGGCGCTGCTGATCATGTGGCTGCTGTAAACCCGCTTATTCCATGCAAGGTTGTTCACCATGTCCTGTGTACTGCTCACTCATGCTTCGCCTGCTCGTTCAGCGCTGTGGGCAGACCTCAGGCTCGTGCACCGGAACGGCTGCGCGCCAGTCATTTTTTGACCCCCCCAGGGATCCGCACGATCCCGGTCGGCGCGACTAAGTCTCCAGTCATTCATCGGACTTGCGGGCCGATACGCCTCATATCACGAAAGACCGACTAACAGTGCTGCGTTACATCGCCCGCAAAATAGTCGGCTGGTTCTTGATGATCGCCATCGCGACCAATCTCACGTACTTCCTCGCTAACGCATTCCTCAAACCTGCGTCGAACTACACCGCGTTGCGACCGCCTCGAACTCCAGCCCAGATCAACCACTCGTTGGCGCTCTATAATCTCAATCCAGACAAGCCGGTCACGGATCGGTGGTGGCACTGGATAACTCAGATCGTGACCCACTTCGACTGGGGCCAGTCGCCGACCGGGGGCAGCGTCAACGACCAGGTCGCCTATCGGATTTTTGTCAGCGGTCAGTTGGTCCTGGGCTCGACGATCCTGTCCATCGTCATCGGAGTCGGGCTGGGCGTCTACACCGCGTCGCGCCAGTACAAGGCCGCCGACCGGGTGCTGCAGGGGTTCTCCGTGCTCTCCTTCAACACGCCCTCCGCGGTGGCCTCTCTCGCGGTCGTGCTCGCGGCCATCGCGCTGAACCAGTCCCTGGGCAGCACGCTGCTGCCGGTCGCCGGAGCGCAGAGCCCCGAGGTCAGTGGGTTCTGGTCGGTCTTCGGGTCCAGAGCGACGCACGCGATCCTGCCCACGATCTCGCTCACGTTCATCTCCTACGCCGGATACCACCTGTTGCAGCGATCGCTGCTGCTGGACCACATCAACTCCGACTACATCCGTACCGCACGGGCCAAGGGGTTGACGCGGAGGCAGGCCATCTACCGGCACGGGCTGCGCACCTCGATCATTCCTGTCGCCACTCAGGTCGCCTTCGCGATGCCGGCGCTGTTCACCGGCGCGGTGATCACGGAAACGGTCTTCGCCTGGCACGGAATGGGTGAGTACTTCACCAAGACCATCAGCACGAACGACGTGCACGGCGTCGTCGCTGTCGCAGCCTTCGGTGCCCTCATGACGGCCATCGGCGCGATTCTCGCCGACCTCGTCGTCGTGGCCCTTGACCCCAGGATCAGGGTGAGCTGACGTGGCCATCAACATGCCCGGTGTCGGACCCGACGCCGATCGGGTGCGCTCCGACGAGTCCGAAACGCAGGAACCGGGAAGGACCGGCCTCGGTGGCAAGCGCCTCTCCCCGTCCAGGCTCTACATGCGGCGCTTCGCGCGCAACAAGCCGGCGCTCGGCGGTCTGGTCCTCTTCGCCCTCCTCGTGTTCTTCTCGCTGCTCGGCCCGTACCTGACGCACTGGGACCACATGGAGGCGGACTTCACCGCACTCTCCGTCCCCCCCGGGGTCGGCGGCCACCTGCTGGGCACCAACGGAGCGGGCAACGACGTCTACGCGCAGATCGTGCACGGCCTCGGCAGGTCGCTGATCATCGCCGTGACGGTGTCTCTGCTGACCACCGCGATAGCCGGACTGTTCGGTACCACGGCCGCCTACTTCGGCGGCAAGGTCGAGCGGGCGATGCTCGGGTTCGTGCACTTCCTGCTCATCCTGCCCTCGTTCCTGATCATCGCCCTGGTCGGTACCCGCTACCGCGGCGAGTGGCAGGTTCTGGTTGTGGTCCTCACGCTGTTCGGCTGGATGCTCACCGCTCGGGTGATCTGGTCGCTGGCCACCTCCCTGCGGGAGCGCGAGTACGTGCTGGCTGCCCGCTTCATGGGCGTCAGTCCGATGCGCACCATCGTCCGCCACCTGGTACCGAACATCGGGTCCTTGCTCATCGTGACGTTCACCCTCGGTGTCGCCTCGACCGTGCAGGCCGAGACGGCGCTCTCCTTCATCGGTTTCGGCGTCAAGCAGCCCGACGTGTCGCTGGGTTCCATGCTCGCCGACGGGCAGAACACCCTGTCCACCGCTCCCTGGCTGTTCTACCTGCCCGCAAGCATGGTGGTGCTGCTCACCGTGGCGATGGCGCTGATCGGCGACGGCCTGCGCGACGCCCTCGACCCCACCTCGCAGTCTGGAGGCCGCGCATGATCGAGCAGCGCGCTGTCACGACCACGCCCGACACCCGGCAGCCTCTGCTGTCCGTGCGCGACCTGAAGGTGGCCTTCCCGTCGGAAGCCGGCAGGGTGGAAGCCGTCCGCGGCGTCTCCTTCGACCTGCACCGCGGCAAGACCCTGGGCATCGTGGGCGAATCGGGCTCGGGCAAGTCCGTCACGTCCATGGCCGTCATGGGGCTTCTGCCCGACTACGCCGCGGTCACCGGCGACATCACGCTCGGCGGGAAGAACCTCCTCGATCTCGACGACCGGCAGATGTCGAAGGTGCGCGGTCAGCACATCGGCATGATCTTCCAGGACCCGCTCTCGTCGCTCACTCCGATCTTCAGCATCGGAGCCCAGATCGTCGAGGCCCTCCAGATCCACCAGGACATCTCGTCCGCGGCCGCCTGGAAACGGGCCGTCGAACTCCTGGACCTGGTCGGCATTCCCAACCCCGACCGCCGCGCCAAGGGGTTCCCGCACGAGTTCTCGGGCGGGATGCGGCAGCGGGCCGTCATCGCCATGGCGATCGCGAACGACCCCGACCTGATCATCGCCGACGAGCCGACGACCGCTCTCGACGTCACCGTGCAGGCGCAGATCCTCGACGTCCTCAAGACCGCCCAGCGCGAGACCGGAGCCGCGGTCATCATGATCACCCACGACCTCGGGGTGGTGGCCGGCTCGGCCGACGACGTCATGGTGATGTACGCCGGTCGGCCGGTCGAACGTGCCGGGGTGGACGAACTCTTCGCGCGACCGCGCATGCCCTACACCATCGGCCTGATGGGTGCGATTCCCCGCCTGGACGACCGCGAAAGGGGCGCCCTGACCCCGGTCCCGGGGACTCCGCCACTCCTGGTGGACCTTCCCGATGCCTGCCCTTTCGCGGCGCGTTGCCCCGTCGTGCAGGACGCCTGCCGGGAGGCCGAACCCCCCCTGCTGGCGATCGCCGGCGGCGCCGGCGGCGACGAGCGGCACTCGGCTGCCTGCCGGCGCGCCGCGGAGATCGACGATGGCGCCATCGGCGGCGAGCCGATCTACCCCGTCCCGGCCCTCAGGGAGAACCGAGCCGCGGCCGTACCCCGTGAGGACCGACCGAAGGTCCTGGAACTCTCGGGTGTCACGAAGACCTTCCCGCTCACCAAGGGCGGCCTGCTCAAGCGCAGGGTGGGCTCCGTCTTCGCCGTCAACGGCATCGACCTGGACATCCGCCAGGGAGAGACGCTCGGACTCGTCGGCGAGTCGGGGTGCGGCAAGACCACCACACTGCTGGAGATCATGGGCCTGAAGCCGCCCGAGCAGGGCAGCATCGCTGTCTGCGGCCAGAACACGGCGGACCTGAAGCGGAAGCAGGACATCAGCTCCGTCCGCCGCGACATGCAGATGGTGTTCCAGGACCCCATGGGGGCACTGGACCCCCGTATGACGGTCTTCGACATCCTCGCGGAACCCCTCCGCGCGATCGGTGGCCGCGACAGCAAGGCGCTCTCCACTCAGGTGGGGGAGCTCATGGAACTCGTGGGACTCGACCCTGAGCACCGCGACCGCTTCCCCGCGGCCTTCTCCGGCGGGCAGCGGCAGCGCATCGGCATCGCCCGGGCGCTCGCCACGAAGCCGAAGTTGCTCGTTCTCGACGAGCCGGTCTCGGCTCTCGACGTCTCGGTGCAGGCCGGCGTCATCAACCTGCTCAACGACCTCAAGGCCGAACTGGGCCTGTCCTACCTCTTCGTCGCCCACGACCTGTCGGTGGTGAGCCATATCTCCGACCGCGTGGCGGTGATGTACCTGGGACGGATCGTCGAGATCGGTGCCACCGACGCCGTCTTCGACAACCCCAGGCACCCCTACACCAAGGCACTCCTCTCCGCGATTCCCCTGCCCGATCCGGTCGCGGAACGCACCCGGGAGCGAGTCCTGCTCAAGGGCGACCTTCCGAGTCCGACCGACGATCAGCCTGGTTGCCGGTTCGTCACCAGGTGTCCCCTCCACCTGACGCTGTCGGAGCCGCAGAAGGAGCAGTGCCGCGGGGTCACTCCGCAGCTCACCGACAGGGGCGACCAGGATCACCGCGACGCATGCCATTTCGCGGACACGACCATAACTGTTTCCAACCAAGCTGAAAGGCCGTCATGAGAAGAATGGTTCTGAGCGGGCTGGCGATCGCCGCCACCGCTTCCCTCGTCCTCTCCGGGTGCACCAGCGGTGACTCAGACAACTCCCCGAAGGAGAAGTCCAAGGGGGCCACCTCGGAGAGCGAGGTGCTGACCGCGTACAACCCCCAGCCTGCGAGCAACCTGCAGCAGGGCGGCAAGCTGACGCTGCCCATCGTGGAGATCCCCGATCAGCTCAACCCCCTGAACGGCAACGGATCGCTGTACACGTCGAAGATCGCCTGGTTCTACCAGCCGCAGCTGTCCTTCAACGACCCCAAGGGCAACATCACTTACAACAAGGACTACCTCACCGACGTCAAGCAGGCGACGGTGGACGGCAACACTCAGGTCACGTACGACATCAACCCGCAGGCCAAGTGGAACGACGGCCAGGACATGGACTGGACGACGTTCCGGGACACGTGGAACGCGCTCAACGGGAAGGACAAGGAGTATGTCGTCGGCTCCACCGACGGCTACTCCAGCATCATCTCGGTCGAGAAGGGCAAGGACGCCAAGCAGGCGATCGTCACCTTCAAGGGCCCCTTCGTGTACTGGAAGTCCCTTTTCTCCCAGCTCGTCAACCCGCACATCGCCAAGGCCGGTCCCTTCAACGAGGCCTACGTGAGCACCCCCCACGCGGAGTGGGGCGCCGGCCCTTACACCATCTCCAAGTTCGACGCCAAGGGCGGCACGGTCACCTACAAGCCCAACCCCAAGTGGTGGGGCGCCAAGCCGCATCTGGACGAGCTCACCTTCGTGCAGATGGAGGTCAGCGCCAGCCTCAACGCCTTCAAGAACGGCCAGATCGACGCGGTGCAGGCTGCCAACGCCGAGGAGCTCAACCAGGTGAAGTCGGTGGAGGGGACCGAGCTTCGCCGCGGCACGACCACCTCCAACAACCTCCTGGTCTTCAACAGCACCTCGCCGCAGTTGAAGGACCCGGCGGTGCGCAAGGCCCTGATGGAGGCAATCGACCGCTCCCAACTCGCGAAGATCACGTTCCAGGGACTCGGTTATACCGAGCCCCTGCCCGGGTCCTTCTCTCTCTACCCCTTCCAGAAGGGGTACCAGGACAACTTCGGTAAGCTCGTGAAGTTCGATGCCGCCGCGGCGCAGAAGGAACTGGACGCCGCGGGCTGGAAGGCCGGCGCGGACGGTGTGCGTGCCAAGGGTGGCGAGAAGCTGGAACTGAACTTCCCCACCATCGGTGACAGTGCCACCGTCAAGGCCCGTGCCACTGCCATCGCCCAGATGATGAAGAACATCGGCGTCAAGGTGAACATCGAGGCTCGCCCCTCCGCCGACTTCAACAAGGTGTTCACCAAGCGCGCCTTCGACATATTCGGGATGGGCTTCATCTCGAGCGACCCGAACGGAATGCTCTACATCTGCCAGATGTACTGCTCCGACTCGACGCTCAACGTCTCCCGCTCGGTGCCGAAGACCATGGACGAGGAGGTCAAGGCCGTCACCAACCTGCCGACCCTGGACGAGCAGATCGAGGCCGGCAACAAGGTCGAGCTGAAGGCCATGGAGACCTACGGCATCATGCCGATCCACAACGGCCCCACCGTCTGGGCGGTCAAGAAGGGTCTCGCCAACTACGGGGCGGCCCAGTTCTACGGCAACTACGGCGTCATGGGCGCGCCCGAGCTGATCGGCTGGCAGAAGAAGTAAGCCGGCCTTCCGGGCTCCGCCGCAGCGTCGATGCGGCGGAGCCCCCGCGTGGCGGGCGACGGCGAAGCGTTCCGTGCGATCTGCCCCAACTGCCGCCCTTGGCCGACGCTGATCCACTCGCTCTGCGGCCTCACGGCACCCTGCGTGCTGCCGCAGTTGACCGGGCAGCCCCGCTTAGGCGGTCGCGGCCAGCGGGAAGCGCACTGCACCATGTGCGGACGCCTCCGCGACATCCGCTCCGGCATCGCCGACACCCCCGTCTACGGCCCCGCACGAAGCCGGACCCGCGGCCGCTTCCGCGGTGGCGGGGGCGTCGGCCGTGTGCCGATGACGGGCGCCCCGGCGCACCGATCCGTGCGACCCCGAGCCGTCTCCGCCCGCACCCGTGCCTCCGGGCGCACCCGTGCGCCGTGCCGCCCGCCGGAAAACGCTTGGACTGCGCACCGGCCCTCGCGGGACACTGCCAGTTCGGACCGCCCACCGGTCGCACCTCGGCGTCGCCGCGAACCACGCGGAGGCCCCGTGACCATGCGCGTCCGCCGCAGGACGACCCGAGCGGGGGGTATTCATCCGAACCAGAGCGCCGCACCGCCACGGCGGCAGCGGCACCTCCCGGAGAAGCACGCGGCAGTCGCCGCACGACACCGCAGGGTGAAGATGGGATCGCCTGAAACAGACAGGTTCCGGCCGGCCAGGGGCCCGGTGCTCCTGGCCCTTCGTCACTACGGAAGGGAGCTGGCCCGGCTCCGGTGGCTGACGCTTCCGGCGATGCTGTCGCCGGCCCTCGGCAACATCGGCATCAACTACGTGGCCCCGCTGGTCGTCGCGAAGCTCGTCGGCGGCTTCGTCGACGGTACCGCCCCCGGCCTCGGGGCGACCCTGCCCTACGTCCTGGTCTTCGCCGGCGTGCTGCTGCTCGCGGAGACGCTGTGGCGGATCGGCCTGCACTGTCTCAACCGCCTCGACGCCCTCGGCATCGAGCACCTCTACGTGGTCGGCATGGACGAACTGTTCGCCAAGGACGCGTCGTTCTTCCACGACAACTTCGCCGGGTCGCTGACCAAGCGGGTGCTGAGCTTCGCCTCGCGCTTCGAGGAGTTCGTCGACACGCTGACCTTCAACGTCCTGGGCAGCTTCGTACCGCTGCTGTTCGGGTCGGTGGTGCTGTGGGCCTACGAACCGCTGCTGGTGGTCGGCCTCTTGGTGATGATCGCGGTGACCGCGCTGTGCGTGGCGCCCCTCATCCGCCGGCGCCAGGCGCTCGTCCGCCGGCGCGAGGAGGCGATCGCCAGGGTGTCCGGGCACGTCGCCGACAGCCTGATGAACATGGACACCGTCAGGGCGTTCGCCGCCGAGGAGCGCGAGGCCGCCGAGCACCGCTCCCGCGTCGCCGAGTCGCGCAGGCTCACGCTCAAGTCGTGGGACTACGGAAACCTGCGCATCGACACCCTGGTCGCACCGCTGTCCGTGCTCACCAACGCGCTCGGCCTGCTGCTCGCGGTCACGCTCGGCGCGGGCACGCACGGCGTGGAGGCGGTCGTGGTGGCCTTCACCTACTACTCCAACGCGACGCGGATCATGTTCGAGTTCAACCAGATCTACCGCCGTCTGGAGAGCTCGATGACGGAGGCCGCGCAGTTCACCGAACTGCTGCTGAAGCCGCCCACCGTGCTCGACCCGCCCGCGCCGGAACCGCTGCGGTCCACGGGCGCCGATGTCCGCTTCGAGCACGTGACCTTCGCCCACGGCGGCGCGGAGCCGCTCTTCGAGGGGCTCGACCTGACCGTGCCCAGCGGTGCCAGGGTCGGGCTGGTCGGCCGCTCCGGGGGCGGCAAGACCACCCTCACCCGGCTGCTGCTGCGGATGAACGACATCGACGGCGGCCGGATCCTGATCGGCGGGCAGGACATCAGCCGGCTGCGCCAGGCCGACCTGCGCGGCCTGATCTCCTACGTGCCCCAGGACCCGGCGATGTTCCACCGCACCCTGCGGGACAACATCGCCTTCGCCCGCCCCGACGCCACCGAGGACGAGATCCGCCGCGCGGCCAAGGCGGCCCACGTCACGGACTTCGCGGACGCGCTGCCCGCCGGCTTCGAGACCATGGTCGGCGAACGAGGGCTCAAGCTCTCCGGCGGACAGCGGCAGCGGGTCGCGCTCGCCAGGGCGATCCTGCGCGACGCCCCGATCCTGCTGCTCGACGAGGCGACCAGCGCGCTGGACTCGGAGAGCGAGATGCTCGTCCAGGAGGCCCTGTGGCGGCTCATGGAGGGGCGGACGGCGCTCGTGGTGGCGCACAGGCTCAGTACGGTCGCCGGCATGGACCGGCTGATCGTCCTGGACCGCGGACGCATCATCGAGCAGGGCACCCACCAGGAACTGCTCGCGGAGGACGGCGCCTACGCCAAGCTGTGGCAGCACCAGTCGGGCGGCTTCCTGGACGACACCGCCGAACGGGCCGACCTGCACTGAACCGGGCCGCCCACGGCCGCCGGGGCGGCCTGCCGGTCAGGCCGCCCCGGTGGGCCGGGCCACGGCGATGGACACGTCGCTGCCCGGTACCTCGCTGCCGTCGTCGGTGAGGAAGCCGACGTGGACGGCGCGGCCGGTCGAGCGCGTCCGGCGGCGCGCGGAGGGGCCGGAGGGGCGCGGCCGGTGGCGGTCCCCCCACTGCTGGAGGGAGGCCATGACGAGGTCGAGCTCCCGCCCGGCGTCGGTCAGGTGGTAGCTCTGCCGCTGCCGGCTGCCCGGCTCCTGGTACGTGCGCGTGCACAGGACCCCGGCGTCGACGAGCAGCTTGAGGCGGGTGCTGAGGAGGTTGGGGGCGATCCCGAGGGAGGTCTGGATCTCGGCGAAGCGGTGCCGCCCGGCGAAGATCTCGCGCAGCACCAGCAGGGACCAGCGCTCACCGAGGATCTGCAGGCTCCGCTCGATGGAGCAGGCCGGCTGGTCCTCCTCCGGGCCCGACACATGCCGTACGGTCGCCACTGCCGCTCACCTCCTGGACGATGCGATTCCCGCCCGCCGCGTCCTCGCGACCGCGCCGGGGAGAAGCTCAGTGTACACCTAGGTTTCCTCTTGCTACTCAGGTCCGCCCGGAGGAGCGGGGGAGGGGAGCCGGAGGGGGCGTCACGCGCGGGGGACGCGTCACGGCCGTTGTCGGAGGCGATGGCTACCGTGGTCGCATGCCCGATTCCGAAGACGTCCGCCGCATCGCCCTCTCGCTGCCCGAGTCGGTCGAGAAGGAGGCCTGGAGCATGCCCACGTTCCGGGTCGCCGGGAGGATGTACCTCACACTGCCCGACGACGAGACGTCCTTCGCGGTGCGCTGCCCCATGCACGAGCGGGGCGAGCTGATCGCGGCCGAGCCGGGGAAGTTCTGGGTGCCGCCGCACGAGGCCGGGTCGAACTGGGTGCGGGTCCGGCTCGCCGCCCTGGACGACATGGACGAGCTCCGGGACATCGTCGCCGACTCCTGGCGGCAGGCCGCGCCGCCGCGGCTCACCGAGGCCGACGGCCCGGCCGCGGGAGCCGGCGCGTGACCACCCCGCCCGCGCCCTTCAAGGCCGACTTCACCTTCACCGGCCGGATCGAGCGGACCGCCGCGGCCGCCGCCCACGCCGAGGCGCACGGCGCGGACGGCGTGCTGGTCAACGAGATGCGGCACGACGCCTTCCTCCAGCTGGCCCTCGCCGCGGGCGCCACCCGCCGGGCCGACCTGGTCAGCGGTGTGGCGATCGCCTTCGCGCGCAACCCGATGACGGTGGCCACGGCCGCCTACGACGTCCAGCGGCTGACCGTCGGCCTCGGCTCGCAGGTCAAGCCGCACATCACCCATCGCTACGGCATGCCGTGGTCGCGGCCCGCCGCCCGCATGAAGGAGTTCGCCGCCGCCCTGCGGGCCATCTGGCACAGCTGGCAGACCGGCGACCGGCTGCGCTTCCGCGGCGAGTTCTACACCCACACCCTGATGACGCCGATGTTCGACCCGGGCCCCCTGCCGTCCGGGCCGCCCCGGATCTGGCTGGCAGGCGTCGGCCCGATGATGACCGCCGTCGCGGGCGAGGCCGCCGACGGGCTGATCTGCCACGCCCTCACCTCCGCGGACTACCTCCGGCAGGTCACCCTCCCCACCGTGCACCAGGCCAGGGAGGCCTCCGAGCACGCGGGCCGGCCCTTCGAGGTGGCGGGCAACGCCCTGGTCGCCACCGGCCGTACCGAGGAGGAGTACGCGGCGGCCCTGACCGCCACCCGCGAGCGGATCGCGTTCTACGCCTCCACACCCGCCTACCGCGCGGTGCTCGACCTCCACGGCTGGGGCGAACTCCACGACGAGCTGCACCGGCTGTCCGTGCGCGGCCGGTGGGCCGAGATGGGCCGGCTGGTGGACGACGACGTCCTGGACGCCTTCGCCGTCCACGGCGAACCGCGTACGGCCGGCCGCGCCGTGCGCGACCGCTTCGCGGGCCTGTGCACCCGCGTCACCGTCTCCCTCTCCCACGACGCCGACGACTCGCTCGCCCTCGACGTCCTCGCCGGGATACGGGACTGACGGGCCGACTCCGCGGCTGACCAGGCCCGCACGATGATCGGCGGACCCTACATCGATCCGGAGGCCTGCGCGCGACTTACGGAACCTTCCCATCCGCGAACGCCCTTGTACGGCAATGTGTCCCCATGAGATCGCGCCCGTACGTACTGATGTCCGTGGCCTCCTCGCTGGACGGATGCCTGGACGACACGAGCACGACCCGGCTGCTGCTCTCCAACGAGGAGGACTTCGACCGGATCGACGACGTCCGCTCCGGGGTGGACGCCATCCTCGTGGGGGCCAACACCATACGGTCCGACGACCCGCGGCTGCTGGTGTGCTCCGCCGAGCGCCGCGAACGCCGGCTCCGCGCGGGGCTGTCACCGACGCCGATCAAGGTCACGGTCACCGAGAGCGGGAAACTGGACCCCGGCGCACGGTTCTTCACCACCGGGGAGTGCGAGAAGGTCGTCTACACGACGTCCGGCGCGAGCGACTGCCTCCGCGAACGCATCGGCGACGTCTGCTCCGTCGTCGACGCCGGGGACCCGCTGGACGTGCGGATCCTGCTCGCCGACCTCGCCGAGCGCGGTGTCGGACGGCTCATGGTCGAGGGCGGCGGAATCGTCCACACCATGTTCCTCAGCGCCGGGCTCGTCGACGAACTCCAGCTCGTGTACGCGCCGTTCTTCGTCGGCCAGGCCGACGCCCCGCGCATGGTGCACCCCGCGGTCTTCCCGCAGGGCCCCCAGCAGCGGATGACGCTCGCGGAGACCCGGCAGATCGGCGACGTGGTGCTGCTGCGCTACCTGCCGCGCCAGGACGCCTGACCGCCCGGGAGGAGCGGGGGCGTTCGGGGCCGCAGACTCCGAGGCCCCCTGACCGGCGACGCGGTAGGACGCCCGATCGCCGGCGGGCAGGGCCGAGGGGCCGTGAGCGGGACCTGGTGTCCTGCGGCCCTGCTGAACCAGGGCTCCTCTCCAGGGTCCGCAGCCCGGGCGCGACGCGACGCGCCGTTTTGCGCGTCAGGTCGAGTTCCCCGGCAGCGCGTGACACCGGCGGGAGCCCGGACGCGCCGGGTCGGAAGGTGCGGCCGCCTGCGGCCGAGGGTCCGGATCGGCGGGTGCTCCGTGGCGCTCGCCCGGCGCTCACGAAGCCCGCTGCCGAACGATCACACCGGCGGCGCCGACGCGATCACCGCGGGGACCGACAGCCTGCGGCGCCCTGGAGAGGCACGGCACCCGGGGGTCCGTCGGCCGGCTGACGCCCGTGGCCCGCAGGCCACGGGCGGCCCGGTGACGTCGGTGGGAAGCGTGAACGTGCCGAGTCGGGACGTCCGGCCGCCGGCGGGCAGGGGTCCCGGACAGCCACGAGTGGGACCGACGCCCCACGGCGCCGTGCCGGTCCACGGCCGCAGGCGCGGACCCCTCGGCCCCGGCGGAGGAGCACCCCGCCGGGGCCACGGACGTGCCGGGTCAGGAGGTGCGACCGCCCGCGGCGGAGGAGACCAGCGCGCGGGTCTCCGCCGCCGCCCCGCCCGCTCCCGCGAGGCCCGTGGCGGACCGCGGGGCCGGGCGGTGGCGCCGCAGCCAGAGCACGTCGCGGCCGAACGACCACACCAGCGAGGCCAGCGCGAGCACCGTCAACGCGGCCGAGACCCCCGCGGGCAGGAGCGCCGAGCAGGCGGCGAGCAGGACGACGCCCTGCAGTGCCGCCACGGTCTTGCGGGCGAAGCTCGGCGGGAGCGGGGCGTTGAGCCACGGCAGTACCCACGCCGCAGCCACGAAGGCGTACCGCATGGCGCCGATCACCAGCACCCACGGGCCCAGCGTCAGGGCGAGACGCGCGCTGAGCACCAGGATCAGGAAGGCGTCGACCTCCATGTCGAAGCGCGCGCCCAGGGCGGACGAGGTGCCCGTGCGCCGCGCGACCTTGCCGTCCACCGCGTCGAGGGCCAGCGCCACCGCGGTCACTCCGGTGAGCAGCGGTGCGCCGTGCGCGACACCTCCCGCCACCATGGCCGCCACGCCGCCGACGAGCACCGCGCGGGCCAGGGTGACGTGGTCGGCCGGGCCCAGCGAGCGGCGTCCCGCCCGCCGCAGGCCCGCCGCCAGCAGCGCCCACGTGCCCGCCGCGTAGACGGTCCCGGCCAGCCAGCCCACGGTGTCCAGGCCCACGGTGGCCCACAGCGCGCCGAACAGCGCCAACTGGGCGGCTGCCGCCCCGGCCTGCTCACGGCCCGCGGTACCCCCACGGAACTCGGATCCAACGGTCATCACGGTCATGAGACGTCCCCGCTTGTCGCCTGTGCGGCACAGCCGCGTACGGTCGGGCCCGGCACCACCTGGATGGCCGGTGTCTGTTGCCCGCCATGGAGTACGGAGGAAAACGGTGGAGCGTTCGGCGCGTGCGTTCTGGCTTCGCGAACCCGGCGAGGGCGAGGTCAGACAGACGTCCCTCGCGGAGCCCGGCCCGGGGGAGGTGCTGGTGCGCTCCCTGTACTCCGGGGTGAGCCGCGGCACCGAGACCCTGGTCTTCCGGGGCGGGGTGCCGGTGAGCCAGCACCAGGCGATGCGGGCACCGTTCCAGGAGGGCGAGTTCCCGGGGCCGGTGAAGTACGGCTACCTCAACGTGGGCCTCGTCGAGCAGGGGCCGCCCGAGCTGCTCGGCCGCACCGTCTTCTGCCTCTACCCGCACCAGACCCGGTACGTCGTCCCGGCCACCGCCGTGACGCCGGTGCCCGACGACGTCCCCGCGGGGCGCGCGGTGCTGGCGGGCACCGTCGAGACCGCGGTCAACGCGGTCTGGGACGCGGGCCCGCAGATCGGCGACCGGATCGCCGTGGTCGGCGCCGGCATGGTCGGCTGCAGTGTGGCCGCCGTCCTCGCGGGAGTCCCGGGGGCACGGGTGCAGCTCGTCGACGTCGACCCCGCCCGCGCCGCCGTCGCCGAGGCGCTCGGCGTCGGCTTCGCCCACCCCGACGCGGCCGAGGGCGGCTGCGACCTGGTCGTCCACGCCAGCGCCACCGAGGCGGGGCTCGCCCGCTCCCTGGAACTGCTGGAGCCGGAGGGCACCGTCGTCGAGCTGAGCTGGTACGGCGACCGGCGGGTCAGCCTGCCGCTGGGCGAGGCCTTCCACTCCCGCCGGCTGGTCGTGCGCAGCAGCCAGGTCGGCACCGTCTCACCCTCGCGCCGCACCCGGCGCACCTATGCGGACCGGATGGCCCTGGCCCTGCGCCTGCTCGCCGACCCGGTCTACGACGCCCTCGTCACCGGCGAGAGCGACTTCGAGGAACTGCCCCTGCTGATGAAGGAGATCGCAGGCGGTGAACGTTCCGTGCTCTGTCACCGTATTGCCTACCGTCCCGGTTAGGCCTTTGGGGAAGGTTGTCCTCGCGTGTTCAGTATCACCGTCCGCGACCACGTCATGGTCGCCCACAGCTTCCGCGGCGAGGTCTTCGGACCCGCCCAGCGGTTGCACGGCGCCACGTTCCTGGTGGATGCGACGTTCCGCCGCCCGGAGCTCGACGCCGACAACATCGTCGTCGACATCGGCCTGGCCACCCAGGAGCTGGGCGCGGTCCTCGCCGCGCTCAACTACCGCAACCTCGACGACGATCCGGACTTCTCCGGGATCAACACCTCCACCGAGTTCCTGGCGAAGACCATCGCCGACCGGCTCGCCGACCGCGTGGCCGCGGGCAAGCTCGGCGAGGGCGCGCACGGCCTGACCGGGATCTCCGTCACCCTGCACGAGTCGCACGTCGCCTGGGCGAGCTACGAGCGTTCTCTGTGAGGACGCCCCCGCGCTCGACCGCCCCCGCTCCGGCGGGGGCGGCCCCCGCGTACGTCGTCCTCCCGGGCGACGTCGACGACGCCACCGCGCCCAGCGGCGGCAACGTCTATGACCGACGGCTGAGCCAGACCCTGGCGGCCGCGGGCCGGCCGCTGCGGGAACTTGCCGTGCGGGGCGCGTGGCCGCGCCCGGACGGCGCAGCCCGGCGGAATCTGGCCGAGGCGCTCGCGGCCGTGCCGGACGGCGCCGTCGTCCTGCTCGACGGACTCGTGGCCTGCGCGGTCCCCGAGATCGTCGTCCCGCACACGGGGCGGCTGCGTACCGCGGTCCTGGTGCACCTGCCGCTGGCCGACGAGACCGGCCTCGACCCCGCGGCCGCCCGGGAACTCGACGCCCTGGAGCGCGAGACCCTGCGGGCCGTCTCCGCGGTCGTCGCCACCAGCCCCTGGGCGGCTCGGCGCATCGCCGAGCGGCACGCGCTGCCCGCGGGCCGGGTCCACGTCGTCGTCCCCGGCACCGATCCCGCGCCGCTCGCACCCGGCACGCAGGACGGCGCACGGCTGCTGTGCGTGGCCTCGCTGACCCCGCGCAAGGGCCACGACCTGCTGGCCGGGGCGCTGGCCGCCGTCGCCGACCTGCCCTGGACCTGCCGCTGTGTGGGCCCGCTCGGCCGCGACCGCGAACACCTCGCACGGGTACGCGAACTGATCATCCGGTACGGGCTCGGCGACCGCGTGGAACTCACCGGCCCGCTCACCGGCGAACCCCTGGCGGCGGAGTACGCCGCCGCCGACCTGCTCGTCCTGCCGTCCCGCGCCGAGACCTTCGGCATGGTCGTCACCGAGGCCCTGATGCGCGGCACCCCCGTACTGGCCACCGCCGCCGGGGGAGTGCCCGACGCCCTCGGCCTGGCACCGGACGGCACCCGGCCCGGCCTGCTCGTCCCCCCGGACGACCCGGACGAACTCGCCGCGGCGCTCCGCCGCTGGCTCGACGACGCCGGCCTGCGCGACCGGTTGCGGGCGGCGGCCCGCCTGCGGCGCGGGACGCTGCACGGCTGGGAGCACGCCGCGCGGGACATGGACGCGGTGCTCGAACTGCTGCGGGAGGGAACCCGATGACCACGTCCGACACCGCCCCCTTCACACCGCACTGGCTCGCGCTGCGCGAGGACGCCGACGCCGCGGCCCGAGCCGCGGACCTGCTCGGCCCGCTCCGCGAGCACCTCGCGGGCGCCTCCGGCGGCGGCCCGCTCGTCGTCCGCGACCTCGGCTGCGGCACCGGTTCCATGGGCCGCTGGCTCAGCGGAAGCCTCCCCGGACCGCAGCACTGGATCCTCCACGACCACGACCCCGCCCTCCTCGCCCTCGCCGCGGCGAGTCTGACCGCCCTCACCGCGGGCGGCGGCCCCGTCACCGCCGAGACCCGCGAGGGCGACCTCACCCGGCTCACCGCCGCCGACCTCGCCGGGACCTCGCTCGTCACCGCGTCCGCACTGCTGGACCTGCTCACCGCCGACGAGACCGACGCCCTCGCCGCCACCTGCACCGCCGCCGGGGTCCCCGTGCTCTTCGGCCTCTCGGTGGTCGGCGAGGTCGAACTCGGGCCCACCGACCCGCTCGACGCGGACATCACCGCGGCCTTCAACGCGCACCAGCGCCGGAGCGCCGGCGGCCGCGCACTGCTCGGGCCGGACGCCCTCGACGTCGCCGCCCGGGCGTTCACCCGGCACGGTGCCACCGTCACGACCCGGCCCAGCCCCTGGCGGCTCGGCGCGGACGACTCCGCGCTCACCGCCGAGTGGCTGCGCGGCTGGGTCGGCGCCGCCGTCGAACAGGACCCCGGCCTGGCCGCCCCCGCGCAGGCCTATCTGCGCCGCCGGCTGGCGGATTGCGCCGCCGGGCGGCTCACCGCCGTCGTCGGGCACGGCGACCTGCTCGCCCTGCCCGGAGGTGGGGCCCGGTGAGGCAACGACTGTGGGCCTGGGCGCGGTTGCTGATCGGCGCGGGCATCCTGGCCGCCCTCGTGTGGCGGCTGGGCACCGGCGCGTTCGTCGACGGCCTGCGGGTCGTCGACGGCCCCGCCGTCCTCGCCGCCCTCGCGATCGGCCTGTTCACCACCGTGGCGAGCGCCTGGCGCTGGTGCCTGGTCGCCCGCCGGCTCGGCCTGCGGCTCCCGCTGACCCGGGCCGTGTCCGACTACTACCGGGCGCTGCTGCTCAACGCGGTGCTCCCGGCCGGGGTCCTCGGCGACGTCGACCGGGCGGTGCGCCACGGCAGGCACTCCGGCGACGTCGGCCGCGGCGTGCGCGCCGTCGTCCTGGAACGGGTCGGCGGTCAGGTCGTCGTCCTCGTGCTCGGCGCGGCCGTCCTGCTGACCCGACCCGGCCTGGTCACGGCCATCGCCGGCGACCTCCTGCCGGGCCGGGACGCCGCGGAGACCGCGGCCGGCGTGCTCCTGGCCGTAGTGGCGCTCGGCGGATGGCTGCTGTGGCGGCGCGGCGCCAAGGGACGGAAGGCCCTGGCCACCGGGCTGGCCGACCTCCGCGGCGGACTGCTCGCCCGCGGCACCTGGCCGGGCGTGGTCGCGCTGTCCGCGGCGGGACTCGCCGGCCACATCGCCCTGTTCGTGGTCGCGGCCCGCGCCGCCGGTTCGTCGGCGCCGGTCGCCACGCTCGTGCCGCCGCTCGTCCTGGCCCTGCTCGTGATGGGACTGCCCGTCAACATCGGCGGCTGGGGCCCGCGTGAGGCCGCAGCGACGCTCGCCTTCGGCGCCGCCGGGCTGGGTGCCGCCCAGGGCCTGGCGACCGCCGTCGTGTACGGGGTGCTCACCCTCGTCTCGAGCCTCCCGGGGATCGCCGTGCTCGCCCTCCCCGGCCTGCGCGCGCTCGCCGCCCGCTTTCAGCCCGCGGAGGACGGCGCCGTGCCGTCCGCCAGGTCGCGGACGAACCGGAGCCCGGGACGGCCGCTCAGCTCGACCGTGCCGACGGGCACGAACCCCGTACGGGACAGCACCGTGCGCGAGCCCGCGTTGTCCAGCGTGGTGACCGCCCGCAGCGTCGCCAGCCCGTACTCACCGGCCGCCCGGGCGCACACCTCGTGAACCGCGGCCGTGGCGAGCCCTCGCCCGGCCGCGCTCTCGGCGATCCGGTACCCCAGCTCCGCGGACCCGTCGCTCACGTCCACCAGGTTGACTCGGCCCAGCACCTCGTCGTCCGCGCCGACCAGCACATGGAAGTGACAGAACCCGGTGTCCTGCTCGGCGAGCAGCGCCTGGTGCCGTGCGTCGAAGTGGGCGAAGTAGTCGTCGCCGCGGTCCGGTATCGACGCGGCGAAGTACGAGCGGTTCGTTCGCTCGAACTCCAGGAGCGCGGCGGCGTGGTCGGTACGGAGACGTTCCAGGCGAGGCATGCCCCGATGGTAGTGGGGCCCGCCCGCGCCCGGCCGGGGCGCCCGGCCGGACCGGAGGAGCGGTCGGTCAGCCGGAACGCGGCCGGGTCAGGAGGCGGGCGAGGCGGCCGCGCCGGGGCGGGCGTGGCGGCCGGGGCGGGACGTCTCGACGCCCAGGGCGTCCTTGTCGGAGACGAAGAGCGCCGCGACCGCGGAGATCAGGGCCAGGCCCGTGCAGAGCACGAAGCCCGCGTGGTACGCGCCCAGGTTGGCCGTGGTGGTGCCGCTCGCCGTCACGGTCGTCGTGCCGACGGCGGTGAGGAGTGTGGCGATGAGCGCGGTACCGAAGGCGCCGCCGAGTTGCCGCTGCATGTTGAACACGGTCGCGGCCCGCCCCGTCGAGGGCGCGGGGATCGTGGCGAAGGCGGCGTTCTGCGCCGACATCATCACGTGCCCGATGCAGTAGCCGAGGACGAAGAGCACCCCGCGCAGCACCCACGGCGAGGTGGCCGTCGTGAACCCGGTCATCACCGCCACGCAGACGCCCATGCCGGCCGAACCGCCCACCATCAGCCACCGCGGCCCGATCCGCCGGTACAGGCGCGGGGCGATCTGCGCGGCGGCCATCACGCCCACGGCCTCCGGCCAGGTGGCCAGGCCGCTCTCGAAGGCGTTGAAGCCGAGCGCCTCCTGCAGGAACATCGGGTAGAGCCACACCGTGCCGAGGAAGACCGCGCTGAGCGGGAACATCACGACGGTGTTGGCGCGGAACAGCCGGTCCCGGAAGAGCTCCAGGTCCAGCATCGGCATCGAGATCCGCCGCTCCACCAGGACCATCGCGCCGAGCGCCGCGATCCCCACGAGCAGTGGCACGAGGATGCCCGCGGTGCCCCAGCCGTTCTTGGCTCCGTTGGTCAGCGCGTACAGCGCCAGCGCCAGCCCGCCGCCGGCCAGGAGGAAGCCGACGAGGTCGAAGCGCCCGGGGCGCTCCAGGCGGAAGTCCGGGAGGAACAGCAGGCCGAAGACGACGGCGGCGGCACCGACCGGCAGGTTGACCAGGAAGACCCAGTGCCAGGACACGGCGTCGCACAGCCAGCCGCCCAGCACCGGGCCCACGGCCGGCGCGATGGCGGTCGGCACCATCAGCGCCCGCTGGGCCTTGATCCGTTCCGCCGGCGGGTAAGCGCGGAAGAGCATGGTCTGGCCGACCGGCACGAGCAGACCGCCGCCCGCGCCCTGCAGGATCCGGTACAGGGTGAGTTGTTCGAGGCTGGTGGACATCGCGCACAGCGCCGACGCCAGGGTGAAGGCGACCAGCGCGGCGAGGAACACCCGGCGGGTGCCGAACCGGTCGGCGAGCCAGCCGGCGACGGGGATGAAGACCGCCAGGCTGACGAGGTATCCGATGTTGACGCCCCCCAGCCCGGAGGCCGGCACGCCGAAGTCCTCGCCGATGGCCGGTACGGCGACGTTGACGATGGTGGTGTCCATGATCGCCATGAACAGCGCGGCGACGAACACCACGGCGACCGCGGTGGTCGGCGGAATCCTGCGTGCCAAAAGGAAGCTCCTCGCTCGGGGCGCCTCCTGCGCGGCGGACCGCGGTCCGGACGACACCGGTCACGGGTTCCAGATAAGCCCGGACTCCGGCGTGGCGCACGCCGGAGTCACCCGGGTGCGTGTACCCGCCGGTCACCGACCTCGTCACCGACCTCGTCAGCGGCCTCGTCATCGGCTTCGTCAGCGGCCGGTCCAGCGGGGCGGGCGCTTGTCCAGGAACGCCGCGACGCCCTCGTGCCGGTCCTCGGAGGCCATCACCGTACGGGTCGCCTCCTCGGTTGCCCGCCAGCCGAGCGCGTCGGCGCCGGAGAGCCACGCGTCCATGGCCACCAGGCTCGCCTGGACCGCGACCGGGGCGTTCTCGCAGACGCGCGCCGCGAGTTCGAGCGCGCCCGCCAGCGCCTCACCCTCCTCGGTGACCCGGTTGACCAGGCCCGCGGCGTGCGCCCGCGCGGCGTCGACGGGATCGCCGGTCAGCACCATCTCCCTGGCCAGGTTGACGGGCAGGGCGCGCGGGCCGCGGAACAGCCCCGCGCAGGTGGGCACCAGGCCCAGCCGGACCTCCGGCAGCCCGAAGCGGGCGTTCGAGGCGGCCACCACCAGGTCGCAGGCGAGCACCAGCTCCATCCCGCCCCCCAGCGCGGCGCCCTCGACGGCGGCCACCAGCGGCTTGCGCCGGTGACGGCGGATCAGCCCGTACTCGCCGCCGCGCTCGGTGACGTAGTCGCCGATGGCGTTCAGGTCGCTGCCCGCGCTGAACACCTCTCCGGAGCCGGTGAGCACCCCGGCCCACAGCTCCGGGTCGTCCTCCAGGGTGTTGAACGCCGCTTCGAGCGCCTCGGCCAGCCGCCGGTCCACGGCGTTGCGCCTGTGCGCACGGCACATCCGGACCACCAGCACGCGACCGTGCCGCTCCGTGCGCACCAGCGGCTCGCCGGGCGGCTCGGGCTGGGCCATGGCGGGCACCTCCGGTCGGTGGTCGTCCGGGGACGTGTCCCGCGGTCAGCCGACGATATCCCCACGGCCGCGGTCGCCGGTGGACCGGGGCGGCGCCGCACGGCACGATGGCCAGGGGCCGTACGAGGAGGGCGCCTTGGAGACGACGCAGGACGGATCCACCGGTGAGACGCCGCGCTGGGTCGAACTGGCGGAGGTCGACAACATCCGCGACCTGGGCGGACTGCCCGTGCACGGCGGCGGCACGACCCGGCGCGGCGTCGTGTTCCGGGCCAGCACCCTCCAGGAGGCCACGGCGGACGACGTCGGACTCCTGCTGGGCCGCTACGGGCTGCGCACCGTCCTCGACCTGCGCGGCCCCGACGAGGCCGCCCGCGAGGGGCACGGCCTGCTGGCGGACGCGGCCGTACGCAGGGTGAACCTGCCGGTCAGCCGGGTGAAGGCGCTGGTCACCGACGCCATACCGGTGACGACCGCGGACGACGGGAACGCCACCGGCTTCTACCTCGGGCTCCTCGACGGCAGCGGCGAGTCGCTGGTCGCCGCCGCCCGCGTCGTGGCCGACACCGACCAGCACGCCGTGGTCTTCCACTGCGCCGTCGGCAAGGACCGCACCGGCGTCCTCGCGGCGCTCCTGCTCGACGCGGTGGGCGTGCCCGCCTCCGCCATCGCCGCCGACTACGCGCTCACCGCCCAGCGCGTCGTCCGTATCCGCGCCCGGCTGACCCGCTTCCCCTCCTACCGCGACCTTCCCGCCGTGGAGCACGCCTTCATGGCCTCCGAACCGCGGGTCATGCGCCGTTTCCTGGCCACCCTCCACACCGCCCACGGAGGCGCGGGTCCCTGGCTGCGCGACCGCGGACTGACGGCGGCCGAACTCACCCGCCTGAGAGAAGTCCTGGTCGTTTCGGCCCCGGACTGAGCGGCCCCGAACTGCCCCGTCCCGCACGGAGGCCCCGGCGCACAGGCGCGCCAGGGCCCCCGCCCCACACCGAGCCGGGAACGAGTAATGCGAGGGTCGAGATGCCCCGGCCGGACCCGCCCCGGACCCGGTGGCCGGGGCGCATCGGTCTCAGGCGCCGAGTGCCGCGGCCTCCTTCGCCGGGTCGAGGCCTACCGTGGGGCGGTCGGGGCGCTGGGGGGCCGTGCCGCCCAGGGAGCGCAGCCACTTCCAGGTGTCGGCGACGGTCTCGGTGACGGGGCGGCAGCGCAGGCCGGTGGCCAGGGCGCGGGAGACGTCGCCGGTGTGGAGCGTGTCGTAGAGCTCGCCCGGGGGGAGCCAGACCGGCAGTTCGCTCCAGGGCTCGATGCCCGCGGCCAGCACCTTCTCGGGTTCCGTCCAGCGCAGTTCGGCGCCGGAGCCTGTCACCGCGGCGCAGGCGCCGAGGAGTTCGCCGGTGGTGGTGTGTCCCGGCGGGCTGACGAGGTTGTAGGCGCCGCCGAGGCCGGAGTGGGCGGCGTCCAGCAGCCATGTGGCGAGGTCGCGGACGTCGATGTACTGCAGGGGCAGGTCGCGGGGTCCGGGGGCGAGCACGGGGCCGCCGCGGGCGATGCGGTTGAGCCACCAGGGGAGGCGGCCGATGTTCTCGTAGGGGCCGAGGATCAGGCCCGCGCGCACCAGCAGGGCGTGGTCGCCGAAGGACTCGGCCGCGGCCAGTTCGCCGCCGCGCTTGGCTCGGGCGTAGTCGACGTCGGGTCCGTCGTCCGGGGCGGCGTCCACCACGGGTCCGTCTTCGTCGAGGCCGGCCTTGGCAGGGTAGGTGTAGACGGAGCGGCTGGACACGTAGGCGTAGGTCCGGGCGCGGCCGGCCAGGAGGCGGGCCGTCTCCCTGACGGCGGCGGGTGCGCCGGACCATGTGTCGACGACGGCGTCCCACTCGCCGTGCTCCAGGGCGGCGAGGCCGCCCTCGGTTCCGCGTTCTCCGAGCAGTTCCCCGGCGCCGGGAGGCGCCTGGTGCCGGCCGCGGTGGAACACCGTGACCTCCCAGCCCCGCTCGAGCGCGTCCTCGACGACGGCGCGTCCCACGAACTCTGTACCACCCAGTGTCAGCAGCTTCATACCGGCCACTGTGCCCTGCGGCGCGGCCTGACGGCAGCGGTCACGCTGTGGGCGCAATCGCGGGGAACGGCGGGTGGCGGCGGACGGTGCCGTGCGGCTCGTGCCGCGCCGGCTCCCGCGCCACGCTGTGGACGCGGCGACGCCCTCCCTGCCGCACCGCCGGACGCGGCGCGTACTTCGCCCGCCTTGACCGCGCCCCTGGACCGGTACGACCGTCTGTACGCACCGTACGAACCGCGGGACCCGCGCCGTCCCCGTCCTCGCCCCCGTCGCCCCTGGAGCGTCCATGTCCCACTCCCACGCCGATCTCGTCCTCACCGGCGGGCCGGTGCACACCGTCGACCCCGTGCTCGGGCGGGCCACGTCGGTCGCGGTGCGCGACGGGCGGATCGCGGCGGTCGGCCATGACGAGGTCCGTGAGCTGATCGGGCCGGGCACCGAGGTGGTCGACCTGGCCGGGAAGATGCTGCTGCCCGGTTTCCAGGACGCCCACGTCCACCCGCTCGTCGCGGGTGTCGAGCTGGGGCAGTGTCATCTGGCCGAGGCCCACGAGGCGGGGGAATACCTGCGGCTGGTCCGCGCCTACGCCGACGGGCATCCGGGGGCCGAGTGGATCACCGGTGGCGGCTGGTCGCTGGGGGCCTTCCCCGGCGGCACCCCCACCGCGGCGCTCCTGGACGGTGTCGTCGGCGACCGTCCGGTCTTCCTGCCCAACCGCGACCACCACGGGGCGTGGGTCAACTCCCGTGCCCTGGAACTGGCCGGGATCACCCGGGACACTCCCGATCCCGCGGACGGCCGTATCGAGCGCGATGCCGACGGCAATCCCACCGGGATGCTCCAGGAGGGCGCACTCCACCTGGTGGACCGGCTGCTGCCGCCCGTCACCGCCGCCGAGCGGGCCGCCGCGCTGCTGCGCGCCCAGGGTGTGCTGCACTCCCTGGGTGTCACGGCCTGGCAGGACGCCATCGTCGGCGACTACGCGAACATGACCGACCCGGTCTCCGCCTACCACGCCCTGATCGCCGACGGGTTGCTCACCGCCCGCGTCGTGGGCGCCCTGTGGTGGGACCGGGACCGTGGCGCCGAGCAGATCCCCGAACTCGTCGAGCGGCGTGCCGCGGTGAGCCGGGGCCGGTTCCGCGCCACCAGCGTCAAGATCATGCAGGACGGCATCGCGGAGAACGGGACCGCCGCCCTGCTCGGCTCCTACTTCACGGCGTGCGGCTGCGCCTCCGGCAACAGCGGCATCAGCTTCGTGGACCCGGCGGCGCTGGCCAAGCACGTCACCGAACTGGACGCGCTCGGTTTCCAGGTGCACTTCCACGCCCTCGGCGACCGTGCCGTCCGTGAGGCGCTGGACGCGGTGGCGGCCGCCCGTTCGGTGAACGGCTTCCGCGACACGCGGCACCACCTCGCCCATCTGCAGGTCGTGCACCCGGACGACGTGGCGCGCTTTCGCGTGCTGGGCGCGACCGCCACCGTCCAGGCGCTGTGGGCGGCCCACGAGCGGCAGATGGACGAGCTCACGGTGCCCTTCCTGGGCCCGGAACGGGCCGCCCTGCAGTATCCGTTCGGTGATCTGCTCCGCTCCGGCGCCACGCTCGCCGCCGGCAGCGACTGGCCGGTCAGCAGCCCCGACCCGTTCCAGGCGCTGCACGTCGCGGTCAACCGCCGTACGCCTGACGCCCCGGAGGGCACCCCCGTGTTCCTGCCGGAGCAGCGCGTCGACCTGGCCGCGGCCATCGCCGCGTACACCGCGGGGAGCGCGTACGCGAACCATCTCGACGACACGGGCACGGTGACCCCGGGCAAGCTCGCCGACCTCGTCGTCGTCGACCGCGATCCCTTCGCGGGGCCGCCCGAGCGGATCGCGGCCACCCGGGTGCTGCAGACCTTCGTGGGCGGCGTGCGGGTCTACGCCGCCCCGGACGCGTAACGCCCGTGGACGGTCAGTCCTGTTCGGGTTGGTCGGGGCGGATGGCGATGTGGTCGGGTTCGAGTTCGAGCATGACGCGGTTGCGGATGTCGAGGGCGTGGGTGTAGTC
>NZ_JARAVM010000056.1:0-36098 GCF_033792735.1 Streptomyces sp. PA03-3a | reverse complement strand
GGGCCAGGTCGCGTGCGGCCCCCAGCCGGCGCAGCGGGAGCGCGCGGGCGAGGGCCAGGCCGTAGCAGGCGGGGATCACGTCGGCCTGGGCGCCGAGGGCGGCGGAGCGGATCAGCACCCGGGCGGCGGCCTGCCGTCCCGCCCGCCCGGTCCGCAGCTCGGGCCGGCCCGGCGCGCAGCGCGAACGGCGCCGAGGAGCGTCCGCGGGACATCTCCGCCGCCCCGCCCACCGGGCCCGCCCCGCCCCGTCGACGGGCCTCGCCCCACCGCGCGCGCCGCTGCCCGCGGCGCACCCGGTGTTACGTTGGTCTTGGCTCCAGCGTTGTGGAAACCGCCCGCGGCGCCCCGTCCGGAACCGCCTCCGCCTTCCGGCCCCGGCCCCCCCCTCCCCCGTCACCTGGCCGGACGCGGCCCGGTGACCTGCCGGACGGCCCGCGGCGTGGTAGGAATCGGGCAGGGGTCCGGTGGTGAGTGGAGCACGCGTGATCCGGGTATTGGTGGTCGACGACGAGGCCCTGATCCGTACGGGCTTCCAGCGCATCCTCGACGCGGCGGACGACATCGAGGTCGTGGCCGCGGTGCCCGGCGGGCAGGCGATCCGTACGGCGCAGGAGTCCCAGCCCGACGTCGTCCTGCTGGACATCAGGATGCCCGACGTGGACGGCCTCACCGTCCTGGCCGGGCTCCGGCGGCTGCCGCAGCCTCCGGTGGTGGCGATGCTGACGACCTTCGACATGGACGAGTACGTGGCCACGGCGCTCCGCTCGGGCGCGGCCGGTTTCCTGCTGAAGGACACCGACCCCGAGGAACTGCCGTTCCTGGTGCGGACCCTGGCCGACGGCGGCGCCGTGCTGTCGTCCAAGGTCACCCGGACGGTCGTGGACGGGTACCTGGGTTCGGGCCCGCAGGAGTCGGCGGCGCGCGGCGTGGCCCGGCTGACCGAGCGCGAGCGCACCGTGCTGCTCCTGGTCGCCGAGGGCCTGTCGAACGCGGACATCGCCGGGCGGATGCACCTGGGGACGGGCACGGTGAAGGACCATGTGAGCGCCATCCTGACCAAGCTGCAGGTGGGCAGCCGGGTGCAGGCCGCGCTGCTCGCGGAGCGCGCGGGGCTGCTCAAGCGAGCGCAGGACGGTGAGGGCGGATGAGGTTCCGGCGGCCGTCTCCCGTGGTGGTGGACCTCGTCGTCGTCGCGGTCGCGCTGTTCGACATCTGGGTCAACGTCGACCCCGAGGAGCCGGTGCGCCTGGGCTGCGCCCTCGGCGGCGCGGTCGCCCTGATGCTGCGCCGGCGCCTGCCGCTGATCACCTTCGTGCTGGCGCTGCCCGCCGTGCTGGTCTCGGACGCGGCCTTCGCCACGCTTGCCGCGCTGTACACCCTCGCCTCGTTCACCCGGCGCAGGTGGCTGCTGGCGGGGTGCGCGCTGGCCTTCACGATCGCGGACATGGCGCCGTGGCCCGCCCCGAAGTTCGACCTGTCCGAGCCCTCGACCCTGATCACCCTGAGCTACACGGCGGCTACGGCCGCCGCCCCGGTCTTCCTGGGGCAGCTCGTGCAGGCCCGGCGGGACCTGTCGCTGCGGCTCCTCGAGATCTCCGAGGCCCGCGACCACGAGCGGCTGCTGACCGCGCAGACCGTACTGGCCAAGGAACGCGCCCAGCTCGCCCGGGAGATGCACGACGTGGTCTCCCACCAGGTCAGCCTGATCGCCGTGCGGGCCGGGGCGCTCCAGGTCGGCACGCAGGACGCCGAGGTCAAGGAGGCCGCGGCGACGATCCGGCGGCTGAGCGTGCAGACCCTGGACGAGCTGCGGCACATGGTCAGCGTGCTGCGCGCCGCCGGCGGCCGGCCCACGGAACTGACCCCGCAGCCCTCCCTCGCCGACCTGGAACGGCTGGTGAGCGGCAGCGGCATCGAGGCCGAACTGCAGCCGGACCTGCCGGACGGGCTGCCGCCGACGGTGCAGCGCGCGGTCTACCGCACCGTCCAGGAGGCGCTGACCAACGTGCGCAAGCACGCCCCCGGTGCCTCCGCGCGGGTCCGGATCCACCGCCAGGGCGGCACGGTCCGGGTCACGGTCACCAACACCGCCCCCACCCGGCCCGCGCTCCCGCTGCCCAGCGCCCACTACGGCCTCGTGGGCCTGCGGCAGCGCGCCGCGCTGCTCGGCGGCACCGTCACCTCGGGTCCGACGGCCGACGGCGGCTACGAACTCAGGCTGGAACTGCCCGCAGCCGGCACCTGAAGCGGCGCCGCCCGGCCCCGCGTCGCGGCCGCCGCCCGGGCCCGGCGTGCCACCAGCTTTCCGGACTCCCACAGGAGCAGCAGGACGACGGCCGACAGCAGGGCCCAGCCGAACTGCCGCAGGTTGATCTCGGTGGTGCCCAGGATGCGGCGGAAGCCGTCCATCTGGGTCACCAGCACGGCGAGGGCGAACTCCGACAGCGCCGCCCAGTTCATCTGCTTGCTGTCGAAGGTGGCCGTGGTGAGGACGGACGCGGTCTCGCTGCGGCACTCGAACGCGGCGACGATCAGGCAGAGCGCGAAGGCGGTGAAGGCCATCGAGTTGCCGACGGCGGCGCTGTGGAAGTGGCTCTCCCCCACCTTGATCAGGGCCAGCAGGATGACGGTGATCGCCAGCCCGCTCAGCCCCACGGTGATCAGCACCGGCCTGGTCAGCACGGACTGCCCGCGGGGCCGGGGTGTGCGGCGCATCAGGCCGGGGCTCTCCTGGTCGAAGCCGAGGGCGAAGCCGAAGGGGGCGTTGACGACGAAGTGCACCCACAGGACCTGGGCGGGGGTGAAGGGCTCACCGGCGGCGATGTCGAGCAGGGTCGCGCCGAGGAAGGTCAGGACGAAGGTGACCAGCAGCAGGAGGACAAAGCGGATGTACTTGGTGAGGTTGTCGTAGAGTTTCCGGCCCTCCTCCACGGCGTGGATTGGCCTTTCTACGAGCGGGGACAACGCCACGTTCCGCCGCCCCGGACGGTGCGTCAAACGGGCCGGGTCCGTTCGTCTGAACGGGCGCCGCCGTCCGTGGGCCGGCGGGCCGGTCAGGCCGGGGACGGGGGGAGGGCCTGTTCGGTCCAGATGGTCTTGCCGTCCTCCGCGTACCGCGTGCCCCACATGTCGGCGAGCTGGGCGATGATGAACAGCCCCCGGCCGCCCTCGTCCACGGTGCGCGCGTGCAGCAGGTGCGGGGATGCGGGACTGGTGTCGCGGACCTCGCAGGTCAGCATGCGGTCGTTGATGAGCCGCAGCCGCATCGGGGGGCTGCCGTACCGGATGGCGTTGGTGACCAGCTCGCTGACGATCAACTCGGTGTTGAAGGCGGTGTCCTCGTCCGCCCCCCACACCGCCAGCCGGTCGCGGACGAAGGCCCGCGCGGTGGCGACCGCCGTGGTGTCGTCCCCGAGCGGCCAGGCGGCGACGCGGTCCGGCGGGAAGGGGCGCGTACGGGCCAGCAGCAGCATGGGCACAGCCCGGTCGACGCCCGCGGGAAGCGTGTACATGATGTCGTCGCACAGCTCCTGGAGCGGACGGCCCCTCCCCGGCGGGGCGCCCCCCAGCGGGGTGGAACCGCCGGCCAGATGCAGGGACAGCACCGGGGAGCTGGTGAAGGCCAGGACACTGCCCTCGGGGATGTCGAGTTCGGCGGCGGCGAACGGCGCGCACGCTGCGGCGCCCAGCCGGGGCCCGTCCGGGATCTCGACGATCTGCGCGCTGCCGTCCGGCCGTACGATCACCGGCGCCAGATGTCCGGCGCGGGCCATCGTGCAGGTGCGGGTCAGCGGGTCGTACACGGCGTACAGGCACGCGGCGGTGAGCGCCTCCCGGTGCAGCGGGTCGGCGGGCGGCAGCGAGGCGCGCTCGGTGGCGAGGTGGGTCGTGATGTCATCGAGCCGGGCCAGCAGTTCGTCGGGCCCCAGGTCGAACGCGCTCAGCGAGCGGATGACGGTGCGCAACTGGCCCATGCCGGCGGTCGCGTGGATGCCCTGCCCGGCGACGTCCCCGACGACCAGCGCGGTACGGGCGCTGGACAGCGGGATGGTGTCGTACCAGGACCCCGCCGCGCTCTCCCTGGCCGTCGACAGGTAGGCCGTCTCCAGTGCGGTGTGCGACACGGGGCGGCGGGGCAGCAGTTGCCGCTTCACCGTGGCGGCGACGCTGTGCTCCCGGGTGTAGCGGCGGGCGTTGTCGATGCACAGGGCGGTGTGGTCGGCCAGCTGCAGGCCGATCTCGACGTCATCCTCGGTGAAGGGTTCCATCCGCTTCGTCCGGTAGAGGCTGACCAACCCGAGCACCGCCCCGCGCAGCGTCAGCGGCACGGTGAGCAGCGTCTGCACCCCCGAGGCGCGGATCGCCTCGGCGCGGGCGGGGTCGGTGCCCAGCCAGGGCAGCCCGGCGTGCAGCCGCAGGACCCGGGGCCGCAGGTCGGACAGCGCCTGGGTGTACGGGGTCGGGTCGGGCAGGCTGCGCACATCGCCGACCGGGTAGGCCTGCGGCTGCCCGCGGCCGGCGCTGCTGCCGAACGCGGCCCGCCGCAGCGGGGTCCCGCGGGGCAGCGGGCACAGCGGCGGGTCGTCCCCGCGCACCACGTCGTCGACGACCTCCACCACGACGACGTCGGCGAAGGCCGGCACCAGGGCGCCGACCAGTTCCTCGCAGGTCACCACCACGTCCAGGGTGCGGCCCACGCGGTCGCGCACCGTGTTCAGGACGCGCAGCCGGGCACGCCCCTTCTCCCGCTCGGTGACGTCGACCACGGCGAGCGCGACGCCCAGGACCGTTCCCTCCGGGTCCTCCAGGCGGAAGCCGGAGACCGAGTAGGAGTGCTCCGCGCCGTCCCCGGCCCTCGGACGCGTCCGCACGACGTCCTCGATCAGCGGGACACCGGTCTCCAGCACCCGGCGCACACGTCCCTCCACGTCGTCGGGGCGGAGAACGGGGTAGGCGTCGCGGAAGTACCGCCCGAGGAGGTCCTCCGGCCGCACCCCGCGCATGGCGGGGGTGCCCATGTTGACGCGGACCACGCGCAGGTCCGGGTCGAGGACGTGCAGCCCGACCGGCGACTGCGTGAACAGGGCGCGCAGGATCGCCGCCTCCGCGTCGCCCATGGGAGCGGACGGGCCGCCGTGCGCCACTGGAACCACCTCCGTCGGCGCACGCGCGGTGGGGCACCGGACGGACGCCGCCTACGGTCGTCCACCCAGGATCAGTGCAAACCGCCCGAACCGGCGACCCGGACGGCCCGGACGCCTGACGCGGGCCTCCGGCTCAGGACTCGGACAGCGGCTGCTCCGCCCAGATGGTCTTCCCGCCCGCGGTGTAGCGGCTGCCCCAGCGGCTGGAGAGCTGGGCGACGAGGAACAGCCCGCGACCGCCCTCGTCGGACAGCCGGGCGCGGCGCAGCCGGGGCTGGGTCTGGCTGGGGTCGGACACCTCGCAGACCAGGGTGTCGTCGCGGATCAGGCGCAGCCCGACCGGGGCGCCGCCGTAGCGGATCGCGTTGGTGACCAGCTCGCTGGTGATGAGCTCGGTCGTGAATGCCAGATGCTTGAGGTCCCACGACTGCAACTGGCTCTCCACCGCGGTCCTGGCCCGCGCCACGACGGCGGGGTCGGCGGGGAACTCCCAGGTGGCGACGGATCCGGGCGGCAGCGGGCGCAGACGGGCCACCAGCAGCGTGACGTCGTCTCCGGGCGGCTCTGCGAGAAGCTCGTCGAGGATCGCGCGGCCGGTCCGGGTGGGGGTGCGCGTCCCGGAGGGGTCCGTGGCCAGCACCGAGCAGAGCCGCTCCAGCCGCTCCTGTGCGGTGCCGTCGGGATGGGAGAGGAGCGGTTCGTTGAAGAACGCGAGCACGCTGCCCGGGGGGACCTCGAAGCCGACCGGTTCGAAGGGCATGCTGTCCACGCCCAGCGCCGGGCCGGGCTTGAGGCCGACGAGCTCGGCGGGGGCGCCCGGCGCGGCGTACGCCGGCGGGGGATGCCCGGCGCTCGCCATCTCGCAGCGGCCCTCGACGGGGTCGTAGACGCAGTAGAGGCAGGTGGCGCCGACCGCGCTGCTGCGCGCGGTGCCGTCCTCCTCGCCCTGCGGCGGGGCGACGTCGCCGAGCCTGACCACGAGGTCGTCCAGGTGGGCGAGGAGTTCACCGGGCGGCAGGTCGAGGTCGGCCAGGGTCTGCACCGCGGTGCGCAGCCTCCCCATGGTGGCCGCCGCGTTCAGGCCGTGCCCGGTGACGTCGCCGCTGACCAGCGCCAGCCGGCTGGACGACAGCGGGATCACGTCGAACCAGGCGCCGCCGACCGCCTCGGTCGTGCCCGCCGGTACATAGCTGCCCGCGGTCAGCACCCCGCTGGTCTCGGTGATCGACGGCGGGAGCAGGCTGCGCTGGAGTGCCTCGACGGTGCGGTGCTCGCGCGTGTAGCGGCGGGCGTTGTCCAGGCCCAGGGAGGCCCGTGAGGCCAGTTCCTCGGCGAGACCGGCGTCGCCGAGGCCGTACGGCGGGAGACCGGCCGTCCGCCACATCACCAGGACGCCGAGCACCAGGCCGCGGGCGATCAGCGGCACGCTCAGGAAGGACTCGGCCGTATCGGGCAGCAGCAGACGGCTGCGTTCCACGTCGCCGGCCAGTCCCTCGCGCCAGGAGGACAGGTCCGACCGGAAGACGGCGGCGCCCCGGCGCAGGTGGTCGCTCTCCAGGCTGCGCAGGCGGAAGCCGGCGCCCCTCGGGTGGATCTCGGGGGGCCACGAGCCGTCGGACGAGGCCACCGCGACCCTGCGGAAGGGGGAGCCGAGTCTGAACTCGCCGGGCTCCTGGCCGATCAGCACGGTGTGGGTGAGGTCGACCGCCGCCAGGTCCGCAAAGCGGTGGGAGACAAGCACGTCCACCAGTTCCTGCGCGACCCTGGCGACGTCCAGGCTGCGGCCGATCCGTTCCGCGGCGGCGTGCAGCAGCTCCATGCGCTGGCGGGCGGCGTACTCCTGGGTGACGTCGGTGAAGATGACGGCCACCCCGACGGGCCGGTCGTTCGCCCCGTGCAGCCGGAAGGCGGAGAAGGACGCCAGCCGATTCACGTCCGCCGCGCCCCGGCGCCGGGCGCTGTGCACCCAGTCGACCAGGGGTTCCCCGGTCTCGGCCACGTGCCGGAGCTGCGCCCGGAGCGCCGCCGCGTCCTTGGGGAGCAGCACATCCTCGACGGTCCACTCCACCGGATTGACTCGGGGGCCGACCTCGGGCGGCAGATCGATGCCGGGGACGAGGTTGAAGCGGGTGGTCTCCAGATCCAGGTCGTGGATCGCGAGGCCCACGTGCCGCTGCCGGAACAGGGCCCTGAGCAGGGCCTCGTCCTCCTTGTGCCGTTCGGCCGCCGCGCGGGGTGCGGCGGTCACGACGAAGCCCCCGGGCGGCCCGCCGCCCGCGGTCATCGGCTGCACGCACAGCCGCACCGGAACCGCGCCGCCGCCGCGGTGCCGCAGTTCGGCGTCGCACTCCGCGCGGGCTGCGCCGGGTGTACGGAGGTGGTGTGCCCACGCCTCGGGGACCGTGAGGAGTTCGGCGACCGGTCGTCCGCACACCTCGGCGGCGGGCCGTCCGGTCAGCTCGTGCACCGACCCGGTGCACATGAGGACGTCGCCGTTCCCGTCGACGACGAACAGGGCGCCGCCGGCGTCATACGGCGAGCCGAGGTTGTCCAGGTCGGTGTGTGTAGTCACCCGGTCGTCCGATGTCGTGGGTCCCCCTCCCATTCAAACCCCCCGGGACCCGCGCGCGCATCGTCACCGGGCCCGGTCGGGCCGTGCCACCGCCGGGCGCCGCCTTCGGCGACCTTCCGCCCGTCACAGGGGCGGGCCGGGCACCGCGCCCCTCCCCCGCGTCATCCGGCACCTCGGGCCCGGGGGTGCGCCGGGGGCTGCCGTCAACTCGCCGCGGCTCATGACCCGTACCGGGGGGCGCGTGGTCGCACGCCAGGGTGCTCCCTGCGCACTTCCGTGTGCAGAGCGCTTGCGGAGGCCTACTGTGCGCACATGCCAGCAACCCCGCTAGAACGCGCCGAGCATTTCGTGTGGCTGACCGCACGGGTGCTCGAGCAACGCAGGTTCGCGTACCACTTCCGGAACGGCCCGGCGGACGCGGTGGAGACCGCGCTGTCCGCGTACCGCAACGCCGACGACGGCTACGGCCACGCCCTCGACCCCGATCTGCGCGGCACGGTCAGCCAGCCGCTGCACGTGGCCCACGCGCTGGGCGTGCTCGACGAGATCGGCAGGTGCGGCGGCCAGCGCGCGGAGCGGATCTGCCGTTACGTGACGGCCGTGTCGACCCCGGAGGGCGCGCTGCCCGCGCTCCACCCCTCGCTGCGCGGTTTCCCGGTCGCGCCCTGGCTGCCGCTGGTGGACTGCCCGCCCGGCGATCTGCTGGCCACCGGCCCCGTGGTGGGCACGCTGCACCGCAACGAGGTGTGGCACGCCTGGCTGTTCCGGGCCACGGACTTCTGCTGGTCGGCGATCGAGACGCTCGACAAGACCCATCCCGGCGAGGCCGTTGCGGCGATGGCGTTCCTGGACCACGCGCCCGACCGCGCCCGGGCCCGGGAGGCGGCGGCGCGCCTGGGGCGGATCGTGCGCGAGCAGCGGCTCGTCGTCCTGGACCCCGGCCGCGACCCGGAGCACGCCCCACCGTCCGGAGCACCCGACGGCGAGCACCGTTTCGCGTACGACTACGCGCGCACGCCGGAGTCCCCGGCGCGGGAATGGTTCACGGACGCGGAGATGGACCGCGCGCTGGACTTCCTCGCGGCCGGTCAGCAGGACGACGGCGGCTGGCCCGCGCGGCGGCCCGCCTGGGCGCCCGGGACGCTCTTGGAGCGGCGGCCCCTCGTCACCCTCGACGCGCTGCTCACCCTGCGGGCCTACGGGCGCCTGGTCTGAGCCGGCTCAGCCGGCGCCGTCGCGCAGCAGCAGTGCGGCCAGCGCCAGGGCCGTGCCGTGCGGCGCGGCGAGGTCGAGCCCGGTGAGTTCGCAGATCCGGGCGAGCCGGTTGTCGACGGTGTTGGGGTGCAGTCCCAACTGGCGTGCGGTGCTGCGGCGTTCCTGCCGGCTGCCGAGGTAGGTCCGCAGGGTCTCGACCAGGTCCGGGCGGTCCGCGATCGGGTCGAGCAGAGCGGCTATGCGCTCACTGCTCGCGTCACGCCGTGACAGGTGGTACTCCAGCAGGACGTCGTCGAGCCGGTGCAGCCCGGGCGGCAGCCCGCCGGCGCGGGCCACCCGCAGCACCTCCGACGCCGTACGGGCGGCGCCGGGGATGTCCCGGGGGGCGGCGGCCGAGACGACGGCCAGCCGTACGTCGGGGGAGCAGGCGCGGCGCAGCGGAGCCAGCAGCCCGTCGTCGCCACCCGGCGGCAACCGGTGGCCCGGGACGACGGCGTGGCCTCCGGTGTCGTCGAGCAGGGCCGGCACCTCGGTGCCGAAGGCGCGGTCGAGGGCTGCCTGGGCGCGACGCGGCCTGCGGTGCGCGGCGACCGGGGGGCGGCCCGCGGCGCCCTCGGGCGGGAAGTGCAGTGCGAGCACGAGGGCGCCGTCCGCGAGGCTCAGCCGGCCGGCGGGCAGCCGATCCGGCGGCAGGGAGCCGTCCAGCAGGGCCCGCACCAGGGCGCGGCGCTCCTCACGGTGTTCGGCGGCGAGGGTGCTCTGCTCGTCCAGGTACGTCTCGGAGACGGCACCGACGATGTCCTCCTGGATGCCGATGAGGACGTCGGCGAGTTCGGCGAGCGCGGCTTCCTCGCCCGGCCGGGCCACCTCGCGCAGCGCCCGCCACAGCACGGCGGTGCCGCGCAGATGGCTGCGCAGCACCAGGTGCAGGGGCAGCCCCTCCTCTGCGCGCTGGGCGGCGCGTTCCCTGAATCGCTCGAAGTCGCCGCGCTCCGGCCGCTCGGCGGGCGTGCCGTGGACGACCCGGCGCAGGAAGAGCCGCAGGCCGTGGCGCGCGGTGGCGGCGAGCTCCCCTTCTTTGACGTCGGCGGGCAGTTCGGCGTAGCCGGGAAGGTCGGTGAAGGCGCGCGTCGTCATGGTGCGGGCGATCTCGTTCACCTTGTGCTCGCAGCGCGCCGCGAGGGCGCGGGCCGCGTCGGAGAGGACCGGCAGGGTGTCGGCCGCCATCGTCCCCCCTCCACTCGCGTTCACTGACGCGTCCTTTGTGACGGATCACAGTAACCCGTCACCCGGTGACGGCCCGCAGCCCTCCGGTCACCGCCCCGGCCACCGCGACGACCAGCAGGAAGGGGGCGCGCAGCACCAGGGCGACGCCGGCTGCCGCCAGGCCCGCGGCACGCGCGTCGAGCACCAGGGCGCGGCCGTCCCCGAAGGCCTGCAGGGCTGTGAGGGCCGCCAGCAGGGCGATGGGCAGCAGCGCCGCCGGCCGCCCTACGACGGGACGTTCCAGGAAGCCCGCGGGGACGGACAGGCCCAGCAGCTTCACCCCGTAGCAACCGAGGGCCGTGACGCCCACGGCGATCCAGCGAACCCGCCCGGGAAAGGCGGTGCGGGCATCGACCGGGGGCGGTTTGTCGGTGCGGCGAGGCAGGATGGATGGCATGTCGCGACGGAGCACCGGTGGCACCCCGGAGGAACAGGATCCCGCGGGGGCCCTCGACGCGTTCGCCCCCGCCACGCGCGCGTGGTTCACGGGGGCCTTCAGCGCGCCCACCGCCGCCCAGGCGGGGGCGTGGCGGGCGATCGCCGGTGGTTCCGACGTGCTCGTGGTGGCCCCCACCGGCTCCGGCAAGACGCTCGCGGCGTTCCTGGCCGCGCTGGACCGGCTGGCGTCGGCGCCGCCGCCCGCCGAGGCCAAGCGCCGCTGCCGCGTGCTGTACGTGTCGCCGCTGAAGGCGCTCGCCGTCGACGTGGAGCGCAATCTGCGCAGTCCGCTGACCGGTCTGCGGCACGAGTCCGTCCGGCTGGGGCTGCCGGAGCCGGAGGTGCGGGTGGGCATCCGCTCGGGCGACACCCCGGCCGCCGAGCGGCGCGCTCTGGCGACGCGGCCGCCGGACATCCTGATCACGACCCCCGAGTCGCTGTTCCTCATGCTGACCTCCTCGACCCGGGAGTCGCTGCGCGGCGTCGAGACCGTGATCCTGGACGAGGTGCACGCCGTCGCCGGGACGAAGCGCGGGGCGCACCTGGCGCTGTCCCTGGAGCGGCTGGACGAGCTCCTGGAGCGCCCCGCACGGCGGATCGGCCTGTCGGCGACGGTCCGCCCGGTGGACGAGGTGGCGCGCTTCCTGTCGCCCCAGCGCAAGGTGACGGTCGTCCAGCCCCCGTCGCAGAAGGAGTTCGACCTGTCGGTGGTCGTCCCCGTCGAGGACCTGGGCGAGCTCGGCGGCTCCCCCGCCACCGAGGGCGACGACCCCCGGCCCTCGATCTGGCCGCACGTCGAGGAGCGCATCGCCGACCTCGTGCAGGACCACCGCTCCACGATCGTCTTCGCCAACTCGCGCCGCCTGGCCGAGCGGCTGTGCAACCGGCTCAACGAGATCGCGTACGAGCGGGCCACGGGTGAGCCCCTGCCCGAGGGAGCGCCGCCCGCGGAGATCATGGCGCAGTCCGGCGCGGCGCACGGGGCGCCGCCGCTGCTGGCCCGGGCGCACCACGGCTCGGTCTCCAAGGAGCAGCGCGCCCTGGTGGAGGAGGACCTCAAGGCCGGGCGGCTGCCGGCCGTCGTCGCCACGTCCAGCCTGGAGCTGGGCATCGACATGGGCGCGGTGGACCTGGTCGTCCAGGTGGAGTCGCCGCCCTCGGTGGCGTCCGGCCTGCAGCGCGTGGGCCGGGCCGGGCACCAGGTGGGGGCGGTCTCGACGGGCGTGGTCTTCCCCAAGTACCGCGGTGACCTGGTGCAGTCGGCGGTCGTCACCGAACGGATGCGGGAGGGCGCGATCGAGGCGCTGCGCGTCCCCTCCAACCCCCTGGACGTCCTCGCGCAGCAGCTGGTCGCGATGACGGCGCTGGACACGTGGGACGTCGAGGAGCTGCTGGCGGTGGTCCGCCGGGCCGCGCCGTTCGCGGCGCTGCCGCACTCGGCGTTCACCGCGGTGCTGGACATGCTGGCCGGGCGCTATCCTTCCGACGCCTTCGCCGAGCTGCGGCCGCGCGTGGTGTGGGACCGGGTGGCGAACACCGTGACGGGCCGTCCGGGCGCGCAGCGTCTGGCGGTGACCTCGGGCGGCACCATCCCCGACCGCGGGCTGTTCGGCGTGTTCCTGGTCGGCGCCGACCCGAAGAAGGGCGGCGGCCGGGTCGGCGAGCTGGACGAGGAGATGGTCTACGAGTCCCGGGTGGGCGACGTCTTCACCCTGGGCACGACCTCGTGGCGGATCGAGGACATCACCCGCGACCGGGTGCTGGTCTCGCCCGCCCCGGGCGTGCCGGGGCGGCTGCCGTTCTGGAAGGGCGACCAGCTCGGCCGTCCCCTCGAACTGGGCCGCGCCCTGGGAGCCTTCCTGCGCGAGGTCGCCGCCCTGGATCCGGAGAAGGGCCGGGCACGTCTGGCCGCGGCGGGCCTGGACCCGTGGGCCGTCGACAATGTGCTGGCGTACCTGGCGGAGCAGCGCAAAGCCTGCGGCCATGTGCCCGACGACCGCACCATCGTGGTGGAGCGCTTCCGGGACGAGCTGGGCGACTGGCGGGTGGTCGTCCACTCCCCCTTCGGCGCCCAGGTCCACGCGCCGTGGGCGCTCGCGCTGGGCGCCCGGCTCGGCGAGCGGTACGGCTTCGACGCACAGGTGATGCACGCCGACGACGGCATCGTGCTGCGCCTGCCGGACGCGGACCTGATGGGTCTGGACCTGCTGGACGTGGACCCTGCCGGGCAGGGTGCCGAGTTCGACGCCGACCAGTCGCCGGTCGGCGCCGCCGACGTCGTCTTCGACAAGGGCGAGGTCGAGCAGCTCGTCACCGACCAGGTCGGCGGTTCCGCGCTGTTCGCGTCCCGGTTCCGGGAGTGCGCGGCCCGGGCGCTGCTGCTGCCCCGCCGCGACCCTGGCAGGCGCACACCGCTGTGGCAGCAGCGCCAGCGGGCCGCCCAGCTGCTCCAGGTGGCCTCGGAGTTCGGTTCGTTCCCGATCGTGCTGGAGGCCGTCCGCGAGTGCCTGCAGGACGTCTTCGACGTCCCCGGGCTGGTCGAGCTGATGGGCGACATCGAGTCCCGCAAGGTGCGGCTGGTCGAGGTGACGACGCCCGAGCCGTCGCCGTTCGCCAAGTCGCTGCTCTTCGGCTACGTGGCCCAGTTCCTCTACGAGGGCGACTCGCCCCTTGCCGAGCGTCGCGCAGCGGCGCTCTCGCTGGACTCCCGGCTGCTGGCGGAGCTCCTGGGCCAAGCCGAGCTGCGCGAACTGCTCGACGCCGAGGTCATGGTGGAACTGGAGCGCGAGCTGCAGTGGCTCACCGAGGAACGGCGGATCAAGGGCCCCGAGGGCGTCGCCGACGTGCTGCGGGTGCTGGGCCCGCTGGACGACGCCGAGTTGGCCGCCCGCGGGGCGGAACCCGGCTGGGCGGCCGGGTTGGAGGGGGCGCGCCGGGCGATCAGGGTCCGCGTCGCGGGCGTGGAACTCTGGGCGGCCGTGGAGGACGCCGGGCGGCTGCGGGACGCCCTGGGAACCGCGCTGCCGGTCGGTGTGCCGGAGGCCTTCACCGAGCCCGTCAAGGACCCCCTGGCCGATCTGCTGGCCCGCTACGCCCGTACCCACGGGCCGTTCACCTCGGCCGAGGCCGCGCGGCGCTTCGGCCTGGGCACCGCCGTCGCCGACGGCACCCTGCACCGGCTCGCCGCGTCCGGCCGGGTCGTCCAGGGCGAGTTCCGGCCGGGCGGCGCGGGTCACGAGTGGTGCGACGCCGGTGTGCTGCGCCGGCTTCGGCGGCGCTCGCTGGCGGCGCTGCGGCACGAACTGGAACCCGTGCCGCCGACCACCCTGGCCACCTTCCTGCCGCAGTGGCAGCACGTGGGCACACACGGCCTGCGCGGCCTCGACGGCCTGGTGCGGGCCGTGGAGCAGCTCCAGGGCGCGGCGGTCCCCGCCTCGGCCCTGGAGAAGCTCGTCCTGCCGGCCCGGGTGGCGGACTACACCCCGGCGATGCTGGACGAGCTCACCTCGGCGGGCGAGGTCGTGTGGGCGGGGGCCGGCGCCCTGCAGGGCAAGGACGGCTGGGTGTCGCTCTACCTCGCCGACACCGCGCCCCTGTTGCTGCCGCAGCCGCAGCCCTTGGAGCTGTCCCCGGTGCACCGCGCGGTCCTGGACGGGCTGTCGGGCGGCTACGGGCTGTTCTTCCGGCAGATCTCCGAGCAGGTCGGCGCCGCCGGGCACGAGGTGTCCGATCCGGAACTGGCCGAGGTGGTCTGGGAGCTGGCCTGGTCCGGCCGGCTGACCAATGACACGCTCGCTCCGCTGCGCGCGCTGCTCGGCTCCGGCCGTACGGCGGGCTCCACCGCCCACCGGGCGCCGCGCGCGGTGCCTCGCGGCCGCTACGGCGCCTTCACGGCCCGCACCGGCCGGCCCGCGCCGAGGGTGACGGCCTCTCGGGGCGGCCCGCCGACGACCGCGGGCCGCTGGTCCCTGGTGCCGGCTGCGGAGTCCGACGCGACGCACCGGGCCCACGCGCTCACCCACACCTTGCTGGACCGGCACGGCGTGGTCACCCGCGGCGCGGTGGCCGCCGAGGGCGTGGAGGGCGGTTTCTCGGCCGCTTACCGGGTGCTGTCGGCCTTCGAGGAGACCGGCCAGGCGCGCCGCGGCTACGTGGTGGAGGGGCTGGGCGCGGCCCAGTTCGCCATGGACGGAGCCGTGGACCGGCTGCGGGCCATCAGCAACGCGCGGGACCGCGGGGACACCCGGCACGACAAGGCCCGCACCGTGGTGCTGGCCGCCGCCGACCCGGCCAACGCCTACGGTGCCGCCCTGCCGTGGCCCGAGCAGCCCGCCGGGGTGACCCACCGGCCGGGACGCAAGGCGGGGGCCCTGGTCGTCCTGGTCGACGGAGAGCTCACGCTGTACGTCGAACGCGGCGGCAAGACCCTGCTGGCCTGGCCCGGCCCCTCCCCGGCGGAGGGCGACGGCCGGGGAGGCGGCGGCGCGGAAGGAGGCGGCGCGGACGAGGAGCGGTTGCAGGCGGCCGCCGACGCACTCGCCCTGGCCGTACGGGACGGTGCGCTCGGCCGGCTCACAGTCGAACGCACCAACGGCGAGTCCGCCCTCACCTCGGTGCTGGGCCGCTCCCTGGAGGCGGCCGGCTTCCACGCGACACCCCGCGGTCTGCGGCTGCGGGCCTGAACGGAACGACGGGAACAGGGGGATCCGTGCCCGAGGGCGACACGATCTGGCTGGCCGCGCATCGGCTGCACTGGGCGCTGGCGGGGCACGTCCTGCTCCGCGCGGACCTGCGCGTGCCGCGCCTGGCGACGACCGACCTGTCGGGACGTCACGTGGAGGAGGTCGTGGCCCGCGGCAAGCACCTGCTGATGCGGGTCGAGGGCGGTCTGACCCTCCACTCGCACCTGCGCATGGACGGTTCCTGGCAGTTGTACGCGCCCGGCGAGCGCTGGAGGGGCGGCCCCGACCACCAGGTCCGCGCGGTCCTCGCCCATGCCGAACGGGTCGCGGTCGGTTACCGGCTGCCTGTGCTGGAGCTGTTGCGCACCGCCGAGGAGGACCGGGCCGTCGGCCATCTCGGCCCGGATCTGCTGGGCCCGGACTGGGATCCGCAGGAGGCGGTGCGCCGGCTGACCGCCGACCCGGCCCGGCCGGTCGGGGACGCGCTGCTGGACCAGCGCAATCTCGCGGGCATAGGCAACGTGTACAAGTGCGAGTTGTGCTTCCTGCGCGGCGTCACACCGTGGATGCCGGTCGGCGAGGTTCCCGAGCCCGAGCGGATCGTCGCGCTCGCCAGGAAGCTGCTGCAGGCCAACAAGACCCGGCACGGCCACATCACCACCGGCGACACCCGGCGCGGCCGGACGCACTGGGTGTACGGCCGCGGCCGGCACGACTGCCTGCGCTGCGGGACGGCGGTCCGCGTCGCCGAACTGGGACCTCCCGGCCAGACCCGGGTGACGTACTGGTGCCCGCGCTGCCAGCGCGGTCCCGCGCCGCCGCCCGCACCCGCGCCGCCGCCCGCACCCGCGCCGCGGTCACACTGATTGACGGCCCGTCAGATTCGGTCGTACCGTCGCCGCATGACCGTACCGGCATACCTCACCGGGCGCACCGCCCTGGTCACCGGTGCCGCCTGCGGCATCGGCCGGGCCTCGGCGCTGCTGCTCGCCCCGGCGGGGGCCACCGTCGTCTGCGCGGACGCGGACGGGCCCGGTGCCCGGCACACCGCCGAACTCGCCGTAAAGCCGGCGGCGCGGCGGAGGCGCGCACCGTGGACGCCACCGACCGCGCGCAGGTCGCGGAGGCCGTCGCGGCCACCGTGGCCGCCCACGGACGGCTGGACGTGCCGGCCGCCATCGCGGGCGTCATGCACTCCAGCGCCGTCGTGGACACCGACGACGCCAACGCCGTCGTGGACACCGACGACGCCGACCTGGACCGGGTGCTGCCGGCGAACTTCGAGGGGGTCCTGCACTGCGCCCGCGAGGCCGCCCGCCCGATGGCCGAGCGTGGCGCCGGCAGTATCGTCACCAAGGCCTCCGGCGCCATCGACCCCGGCGCCCGCGGGCTGCTCTGCTACAGCGTCTCCAAGGCCGCCGTGGTCCAGCTGACCCGGACCCTCGCCACGGAGCTGGGGCCCCGTGGGGTGCGGGCCAATGCCGTGGCACCCGGCTTCGTCCGCACACCGATGACGGGCCACCACGGCATCGGACCCGAGGGCCGCTTCGACGAGCGGGCCCAGGCCCGCGCCGAGGAGGCGCTGGTGCGCGCCGCGCCCCTGGGGCGTATGGGCGACTCCCGGGACGTGGCGCACACCGTGCTCTTCCTGGCCTCCGACGCCTCAGCCTTCACGACCGGCCAGATCCTGCGCCCCAACGGGGGCGTCGTCATGCCCTGGTAGTGACTGACTTCGGGGTCCCGGAACTCTTCCCGGCAGTTCTCCCGGCGCCGGGCCCTCAACCTCGCGGACGGCCGCCCGGGCGGCCGATGACGATCCCCGTGACCACCTCGCCGTGTGCAGGGGGACGATGCTGAGCCCCCAGCCACCGGCGACGACCAGGCCCTCGAAGGAGCCTGCCTGCGCGGGCTGGACGACGAGCCTCAACAGGGCCCACCACCACACCACACCCGCGACGATCGCGATCGCCCAGCGGACCGGCCGCCGGGCCCACAGCTCGTGAAACAGGCGGAGAACATGCATGGCCGCCTCCTTCGGAGCCCCGAGGTTGCGGCGGGAATCACCAGGGACCCAATCCCGGGCTTTCCCCGTACACAGGTGCGATCCCCTGCCCACAAGATCTCTAGACCTCCGCCGTCCCACCCCGCACAACGTTCACCCGAAAGGAGGACACGTACGGCTACTACCTGCGACATTCCCCCGCCCCAGGGCAACCCAGGGCGACCGGGCGCCACGGCGCCCGCCGACTCCCCATCCGGCCCGGAGGGGGTTCAGACGTTCTCGGCCTGGAACATCCACTGGTGCTTCTCGAGCTCGGCGGCGAGGCCGATCAGGATGTCCTGGCTCACCGGGTCGGGCTTCTCCGTCGTCCCGATCCCCTGGCGCACCCGCCTGATCACGGCGTCCAGCGCCGCGATCATGACCGCGACCACCTTCTCGTCCTTGATCCACCCGTCCGGCACCTCGTCGATCCTGCTGCCCTTGGACACCGTCCCCGCGCGCCCGTCCGGCGTCACCCCGATCGCGGCCGCCCGCTCCGCGACGGTGTCGGCGTAGGTCCGGGCGGTGGTCACCACGTCGTCGAGCTGGAGATGGACGGACCGGAACCGTGCCCCGACCACGTTCCAGTGCACCTGCTTGGCCACGAGCGACAGGTCGATCAGGTCGGTGAGGGTCTGCTGCAGGGCCTCTCCGACGATCTTGCGGTCGGCCTCGGGCAGCGTGCTCTTCACGACGGTCATGCTGCTCCTCCTCGGGAATCGCCTTGCGTCGCGGGACCACCTCCAGGGCGGACCCGCCACATGGGACGCCTTCCCCGGATCCGCGGACCAAACGCGGACACGCCGAAGCCCCGGCCGGTTCTCCACCGGCCGGGGCCACGGTTCGGAACTGCTTGGTGTCGCTCAGGCCGCGACGACGTCCACGGCCTCGGTGGGCGCCTTCGGCGCCTTGATGGTGACTCGCTCGTCCGGACCGGACGGTACGGACGGAACCGCGCCCAGCAGCGGCCGCATAGGCGCGGCTGCCGACTCGACAGCAGCCGACTCGGCGAGTTCGGCAAGCGCCAGATCGTCGCTGACCTCCCGCATCACCTCGGACATCGGGACGTCCAAGGCGTCACAGATCGCGGAGAGCAGTTCGGAGGAAGCCTCCTTCTGCCCTCGTTCGACCTCCGACAGATAGCCCAGGGAGACCCGGGCGGATGAGGAGACCTCACGCAGGGTGCGGCCCTGACGCTGGCGCTGCCGACGCAGCACGTCACCGAGCAGGCGACGGAGCAGAATCATCGGTGGCTCCCTCCTCGGACCGCGAATTCGCAACCTTCTTGCCCCACCGTACCGCCTCCGACACCGGCCGTGCGGGGAGCGATGACGTGTTCACTCAGGGCTGCAAACATCCCTGCCCCCCGCTCTCTTCCCCACCCTTCGCCGTCGGGGATTCGTCGGGTGTTCCCCGGCCGGTCAGAAGCGTCTGCTGCAAGAGGGTCAGAACGGCGTTCACGGTGGTGGTACGGATCGCGGCACGGTCGCCGTTCAACTGCAGTCTCTCGCACCACGAGCCGGTCGGCCCGGCGACCGCCACGTAGACGGTCCCGACCGGCTGCCCGTCCTGCGGGTCGGGGCCGGCGACGCCGGTGGTGGCCAGCCCCCAGTCGGCGCGCAGCACGCGCCGCACGCCCTCCGCCATGGCGCGCGCGACGTCGGGGTCCACGGCGCCGCGTTCGGCCAGCAGCGCGCCGTCCACGCCCAGCACGTCCCGCTTCAGCTCGGTGGCGTACGCGGTGACCGAGCCCCGGAAGGACCGGGAGGCGCCCGGCACCGAGGTCAGCTCGGCCGCCACCAGGCCCCCGGTCAGCGACTCGGCGACGGCGAGCCACTGCCGCCGCTCCTCCAGCAGCCCCAGGACCTCGCCGGCGGCGTTCACGCGCCCTGTCCCTGCTCCTCCGGGTGCGCCGGCGGGACGTCCTGCGCGAGGCCGCCCTCCGGCTCGTCGGCCTCGCGCGCCCGGCGCGCGGCGGCCGTGCGCCGCGCGGCGAGCCCGGCCCGGCGCATGACGACCGCCTGCCGCACGTAGTCCAGCCCGGTCACGACGGTGAGCACCACCGCGGCGCCCATCAGCACCGCCCGCAGCGTCGCCAGCGGCCCGGTCAGGACCAGGATGTACATGCCGACCGCGACGCCCTGGGTGAGCGTCTTCAGCTTTCCGCCGCGGCTGGCCGGGATGACGCCCCAGCGGATCACCCAGAACCGCATCAGCGTGATGCCCAGCTCACGGAAGAGGATCACCGCGGTGACCCACCAGGGCAGGTCGCCGAGGGCGGAGAGCCCGATCAGCGCCGCGCCCATGATCGCCTTGTCGGCGATCGGGTCGGCGATCTTGCCGAAGTCGGTGACCAGCCCGTAGCGCCGGGCCAGCTCGCCGTCGAAGAGATCGGTGATCATCGCGACGGCGAACGCCGCCCACGCGAAGGAGCGCCACGCCGGGTCGTGCCCGTCGTCGTGCACGAGCAGCATGACGAAACCCGGCACCAGCAGCAGCCGCACCATCGTCAGGACGTTGGCGATGTTCCACAGCGAGGGCCGCCGGACCGCTGCCGCCGGGACGGCGGGTGCGGACCGGTGGTCGCCGGCCGCGGACGCCGGGGCTCCCGTCATCTGCCGGCCTCCTCCGTCGTGCCGAGCGGCTCCGCGACGAGGTCGACGCCTTCGGTGTCCACCACCTTCGCCGCCACGAACGTTCCGGGCTCCAGGCCTGCGGAGGAGGTCAGGAGGACCTGGCCGTCGGTCTCCGGCGCCTGGTGGGCACCGCGGCCGACCGCCCCCTCCTCCTCGTCGACGGACTCGACCAGCACGTGCACCGTCGAGCCCAGCCGCTCCTCCGCGCGCTGCGCGGTCAGCTCCTCGGCCAGCCGGGAGACCCGGGCCAGCCGCTCGGCGACCACGTCCTCGTCGAGCTTGCCGTCATAGCCGGCCGCCTCCGTGCCCTCCTCGTCGGAGTAGCCGAAGACGCCGATGGCGTCCAGCCTCGCGGCCCCCAGGAAGCGCTCCAGCTCCTCCAGCTCCGCCTCCGACTCGCCGGGGAAGCCCACGATGAAGTTGGAGCGGACCCCGGCCTCCGGCGCCTTGGAGCGGATGGTGTCCAGCAGCTCAAGGAAGCGCTCGGTGTCACCGAAGCGGCGCATCGCGCGCAGCACCCCGGGGGCGGAGTGCTGGAAGGACAGGTCGAAGTACGGCGCGACCTTCGGCGTGGAGGTCAGCACGTCGATCAGGCCCGGGCGCATCTCGGCGGGCTGCAGGTAGCTGACCCGGATCCGCTCGATGCCGTCGACGGCGGCCAGCTCCGGCAGCAGCGTCTCCAGCAGCCGGATGTCGCCGAGGTCCTTGCCGTACGAGGTGTTGTTCTCGCTGACCAGCATGACCTCCTTGACGCCCTGCTCGGCCAGCCAGCGGGTCTCGCCGAGCACGTCGGAGGGGCGGCGGGAGATGAACGAGCCGCGGAAGGACGGGATGGCGCAGAACGAGCAGCGGCGGTCGCAGCCGGAGGCCAGCTTCACCGAGGCGACCGGGCTGCTGTCCAGACGGCGGCGCAGCGGGGCGCGCGGCCCGGAGGCGGGTGCGACGCCCTCGGGCAGGTCCTCGGGGGCCGGGGCGGGCTCCTCGACGGTCTGCGCGTGGCCGGGGAGCGCGACCTCGCTCGCGGCCTGCCGGGCGGCGGGGCTGATCGGCAGCAGCTTGCGGCGGTCGCGCGGGGTGTGGGAGGCGTGGACGCCGCCGGAGAGGATCGTCTGCAGGCGGTCGGAGATGTTCGCGTAGTCGTCGAAGCCGAGCACGCCGTCCGCCTCGGGCAGGGCCTCGGCCAGCTCACTGCCGTAGCGCTCGGCCATGCAGCCGACCGCGACCACGGCCTGGGTGCGCCCGTGGCCCTTGAGGTCGTTGGCCTCCAGGAGGGCGTCGACGGAGTCCTTCTTGGCGGCCTCGACGAAGCCACAGGTGTTCACGACGGCCACGTCGGCGGCGGCGGCGTCGTCGACGAGCTGCCACCCGTCCGCCGCCAGCCGGCCGGCGAGCTCCTCGGAATCCACCTCGTTACGGGCGCAGCCGAGCGTGACAAGAGCGACGGTACGGGGTTCGGACATAGGCTCAGCCTACTTTGTCCCTGACGGGGCTCCGACGCGCAGCGGCGCCCGGCGACGGGACGGTTGTCCCGCGCCGGGCGCCGCGGTGTCCGTGCGCGCCCGAGAAGCCGGGCGTCACCCCGCTTCCGGGTCGCCGGGAGTGAAGGTGAGGCGCTGGACCTGACCGGGGTCGCCCGCGGGTCCCAGGTCCTTGCCGTTGACGAAGAGGTTGACCGCGCCCGCGTTGCCGATGATCAGGTTGATCTTGCTCTTGTCGGTGAAGGTCTTGGAGTCGCCCGGCTCCAGACTGCCCTGGAAGAGCTGCCTTCCGTTGCTGTCCACCGCCTGGATCCAGCTCTTGGCGTTGGGGGCGGTGAGCTTGACGGTGACCTTGTCGGCCGGAGCGGCGGCGATCGCGCTGTCGGACGCCTCGGGCCTCGGCGCGGTGCTCGTGGCGCTCCCGGACGGCTTGGCCGCCGGGCTCGCCGCACTCGGCTTGCCCGCCACCGGCTCCTTGCCGCCGTCCTCACCACCATTGAAGAGGGTGAAGCCGACGAAGCCGACGACGGCGACGATCGCCGCGACCATGGCCGCCGTCCAGTTGGGGCGGCGCGGCTCGGACCGCATCCGCTCCGCCTCGTACAGCGGCGCCACGGGGGTGGGGGCGGGCGCACCGCCGTGCTCCGCCGAGAACTGCTCGATCAGGGCCTCGGGATCGAGACCCACGGCGCGTGCGATCGCCCGGATGTGGCCGCGGGCGTACACGTCGCCGCCGCAGCGCGAGAAATCGTCCTGCTCGATCGCGTGCACGATGGGCGCGCGCACACGCGTTGTGGTACTGACCTCGTCGACGGTCAGACCCGCGGCGACGCGGGCCTGGGCGAGGGCACGACCGACCGGGATCCGGTCGTCGGGGGGCGGGTTGCCGATGGACACGGGGGCGCCTTTCGAGCGTGCAGCCACCTGCTGGAGACTCAGTCTAGGGGGGTGTGCAAAAGGACGGGCAAGCGGGCGGGCGTTGTTTGTCCGCCATCAGGATTGCCGTCTTTCCCGGCGCCGATGACAGTCGGCCATACGCCTTCCCCCTGCAATAACTTGACGTGCGGGCAGGAGCAACGGTTGCGCCCGGCCCACTTACGAGTGAGCCACGGAACGGCTACGAACCGGCATCGCCGCGGAGTACGGCGAGCACTCCGTCCATCTCGTCCGGCTTGACCAGTACGTCACGGGCCTTCGACCCCTCGCTGGGGCCGACGATCCCGCGTGATTCCATCAGGTCCATGAGCCTGCCCGCTTTCGCGAAGCCGACACGCAGTTTGCGCTGGAGCATCGAAGTCGAGCCGAATTGCGTGGAGACGACCAGTTCCGCGGCCTGGCACAACAGGTCCAGGTCGTCGCCGATCTCCTCGTCGATCTCCTTCTTCGGGCCCGACCCGACGACCACGTCGTCACGGTAGGAGGGCGTCAACTGCGCCTTGCAGTGGGTGACGACGGCGTGGATCTCGTCCTCGGTGACGAAGGCGCCCTGCATGCGGACCGGCTTGTTCGCGCCCATCGGCAGGAACAGCCCGTCACCCTTTCCGATCAGCTTCTCGGCGCCGGCCTGGTCGAGGATGACCCGGCTGTCGGCGAGGGAGGAGGTCGCGAAGGCCAGCCGGGAGGGCACGTTGGCCTTGATGAGGCCCGTGACGACGTCGACGCTGGGCCGCTGCGTGGCCAGCACCAGGTGGATGCCGGCGGCCCGGGCGAGCTGGGTGATGCGGACGATCGCGTCCTCCACGTCCCGCGGCGCGACCATCATCAGGTCGGCGAGCTCGTCCACGATCACCAACAGGTAGGGGTAGGGCGAGAGCTCCCGCTCGCTGCCCTCGGGCGGCTTCGCCTTGCCGCTGCGCACGGCCGCGTTGAAGTCGTCGATGTGCCGGAAGCCGTAGGCGGCCAGGTCGTCGTAGCGCAGGTCCATCTCGCGCACGACCCACTGCAGCGCCTCCGCGGCCCGCTTGGGGTTGGTGATGATCGGGGTGATGAGGTGCGGGATGCCCTCGTACGCGGTCAGCTCCACGCGCTTGGGGTCGACCAGCACCATCCGCACCTCGTCGGGTGTGGCACGCGCCAGGATCGAGGTGATCAGGCAGTTGATGCAGGAGGACTTGCCGGACCCGGTGGCGCCCGCGACGAGGATGTGCGGCATCCGCGCAAGGTTGGCCATGACGTAGCCGCCCTCGACATCCTTGCCGAGGGCCACCGTCATCGGGTGCTCCTCGCCGGCGGCGTCCGCGGAGCGCAGTACGTCGCCGAGGTTGACCATCTCCCGGTCGCTGTTGGGGATCTCGATGCCGACCGCCGACTTGCCGGGGATCGGGCTGATGATCCGTACGTCCGGACTGGCCACGGCGTACGCGATGTTCTTGGCGAGGGCCGTGATCCGCTCGACCTTGACGGCCTGGCCGAGCTCCACCTCGTAGCGGGTCACCGTCGGGCCGCGGGTGAACCCGGTGACCCGCGCGTCGACCTTGAACTGCGAGAAGACGCTCGTCAGCGACTCCACCACGGCGTCGTTGGCGGCGCTGCGGGTACGTCCTGGACCGCCGCGCTGCAGCAGGTCCAGTGACGGCAGGCCGTAGGTGATGTCGCCCGACAGCTGGAGCTGTTCGGCGCGCGGCGGCAGCGCCGTGCCCTCGCCGGACGCCGCGGCCTTGGTGAGGTCGGGCACGGACGGGCCGGCGTCCTCGTCGGCGCCGTCCTGCCCGCTGTCCCCCGCCGGCGGCAGGGAGTGGCTGACGAGGTCCGCGACGACCGAGGAACCGGGCACACCGTAGGTGAGGGCGCCGTCGAGGTCGGCGGCCACACCGTAGGCGAGGCCGACCGCGTCCAGGCCGTCGCCGGGCGTGAGATCGGGCAGTTCCGTCGGCTCCTGGCGGCGCCTAGAGCGGCGGCGCGCCTTCTCCCCGCCGTCCTGGGGGGCCTCCTCCTCCAGCAGGTCGCTGAAGGGCACGGCGTCGTCCTCGGTCCGGGTGGGTGCGTGCTCCTCCACCAGCCCCAGCCGGATGCCGAGTTCGCGCAGCCGCCGGGGAATGGCGTTGACGGGGGTAGCGGTGGTGACGAGCAGCCCGAAGAAGGTGAGCAGGGCCAGCAGCGCCACCGCCAGGGGCGCTCCGACGGTGTAGTCGAGCGGCGCGGAGGCCGCCCAGCCGATGAGCCCGCCCGCGTCGCGGATCGCGTCGGCGCCCTGGCCCCGTCCGGGGGAACCGCAGCCGATGTGCACCAGCCCCAGCACGCCGACGCTGAGGGTGGTCAGGCCGATGACGATGCGCCCGTTGGCGTCGGCCTTCTGCGGATGGCGCATCAGCCGCCAGACGATGGCGCCGACGAGGAAGGGCACGAGCAGGTCCAGCCGCCCGAACAGTCCGGTGATCAGGATCTCGACCAGGTCGCCCACCGGACCGCGCAGATCCGACCAGGTGCCGGTGGCCACGACCAGCGCGAGGCCGAGCAGCAGCAGCGCCAGGCCGTCCTTGCGGTGAGCCGGGTCGAGACCGCGCGCGCCGCGCCCGACGCCCCGGAAGAGCGCGCCCACGGTGTGCGCCAGGCCGAGCCACACCGCTCGGGCGAGCCGGTAGACGCCCCCGGTCGGGGACGGCGCCGGCTTCGGCGCGGGTTTGGCCGCCGCCTTGGCGGGCGGCTTCTTGGCCGCCGCCTTCTTCGCGGGGGCCTTCTTCGCCGCGGGCTTGGCCGCAGGTTTGGCGGCAGCCTTCTTGGCGGTGCCGGACGTACGTGAGGCCATGATGGTGAGGTTACCGTTCCGCCCCGCGCACGACACGCGTGGCCGCGCATACCGCCATTCGTGTCGTGACCCTGGTGCGCCAAGGATGACCTTGCGTCAAATGGCGCACATGCTTCACTCCTGCGGGGGAATCTTCTTGTCGCCGCCGGCCGTGCCGGGCTCCAGCGCGTCCAGCGCGCGGCGCAGCCCGGTCAGCTTGCGCTCCAGGTGGGCGGCCGTGGCCACCGCCGCCGCGTCGGCGGACTCGTCGAGCTGCTTGGACAGCGCCTCCGCCTGCTCCTCCACGGCGGCGAGCCGCGCGGAGAGCTCGGCGAGCAGGCCCACGGGCTCCTTGGAGCCGTTGCCGCCGGGGCGGGCGCCCTGTTCCAGCTGCAGCCGGAGCAGGGCGGCCTGCTCGCGCAACTGGCAGTTCTTCATGTAGAGCTCGACGAAGACCGAGACCTTGGCGCGCAGCACCCACGGGTCGAAGGGCTTGGAGATGTAGTCCACCGCGCCGGCCGCGTAGCCGCGGAAGGTGTGGTGCGGCCCGTGGTTGATGGCGGTCAGGAAGATGATCGGGATGTCGCGGGTGCGTTCGCGCCGCTTGATGTGCGCCGCGGTCTCGAACCCGTCCATGCCCGGCATCTGGACGTCGAGCAGGATCACCGCGAAGTCGTCGGTGAGCAGCGCCTTGAGCGCTTCCTCCCCGGACGATGCCCGCACCAGGGTCTGATCGAGCGCGGAGAGGATGGCCTCCAGCGCCAGCAGATTCTCCGGCCGGTCATCGACCAGGAGGATCTTGGCCTTCTGCACCATGGCCCGCCCTCCTCGCCCCGGCACTGCACCGGTCGCCGCCCCCGTGGACGACTCCTGAGCGCCGCCCGTCCTTGTGCCGGTCATGGTAGCCGCACCCCGCTGTCCGCCACACCCTGTCACCGCCATGTCACTGTGCACGTAGCAGAAACGCAAGCGGAGACCAGAAGGTTCCCAGAATCCCGCACTCTCACACCTCTTCACACACGCCGAGTCATGGACGTTCACCGTCCGTTGCCCGCCGGATCACCCAACGCGGCGCCCGACGCGGCGTCACCTGGACTGCATCCACCGCTCCATCACCGCGAGCAGGTGATCGGTGTCCACCGGCTTGGCGACGTAGTCGGACGCCCCGGACTCGATGCTCTTCTCCCGGTCCCCCTTCATCGCCTTCGCCGTCAGCGCGATGATCGGCAGCCCGGCGAACTGGGGCATCCTGCGGATCGCGGCCGTGGTCGCGTAGCCGTCCATCTCGGGCATCATGATGTCCATCAGCACCACGGCGACGTCGTCGTGCTGCTCCAGGACCTCGATGCCCTCGCGGCCGTTCTCCGCGTACAGCACGGTCAGCCCGTGCTGCTCCAGCACGCTGGTGAGGGCGAAGACGTTGCGGATGTCGTCGTCGACGATGAGCACCTTCTCACCGCTGAACCCGCCCGAGAAGCCGGTGTAGGCGTCGCTGTGCGCGCCCTCCACCCACGACTCGGACAGCGCGGCGCGCTCCGTCGGTCCGGCGGCCGCCGCGGGCAGCGGTGCCGCCGCCGAACGCCGGCGCAGCCGGGCCAGGCTACTGCCCGCGCCCCGGCCGCGCACCGCCACATGGCCGTGCGCCGGGGCGTGGAGCGGCTCGACCGGTGCTCCCTCGAGTTCCGCGGTCTCGCCTCCGGCGAGCTGCAGGTAGCCCTGGGGCGGCAGTTCGGTGGTGTTGAGCGGCAGGTAGAGGGTGAAGGTGGAGCCGCGGCCGGGCTGGCTGTCGGCGTGGATCTCGCCGCCGAGCAGCCGGGCGATCTCCCGGCTGATGGACAGGCCCAGGCCCGTGCCGCCGTACTTGCGGCTGGTGGTGCCGTCCGCCTGCTTGAACGCCTCGAAGATGACCCGCATCTTGCTCGCCGCGATGCCGATGCCGGTGTCGGTCACGGAGAAGGCGATCAGCGGCTCGTCCGCGCCCCGCAGCGATCCTGACTCCAGCAGCTGCTCCCGGATCGCGTGCGGCACGTCGGGACCGGCCGGGCGGATGACCAGCTCGACCGAGCCGCTGTCGGTGAACTTGACCGCGTTCGACAGCAGGTTGCGCAGCACCTGCAGCAGCCGCTGCTCGTCGGTGTGGAGCGTGGCGGGCAGCTCCGGGGAGACCCGCACCGAGAAGTCCAGGCCCTTCTCCGCCGTGAGGGGCCGGAAGGTCGCCTCCACGTAGTCGACCAGCTGGACCAGGGCGATGCGGGTCGGGCTGACGTCCATCTTGCCCGCCTCGACCTTGGACAGGTCCAGGATGTCGTTGATGAGCTGCAGCAGGTCCGAGCCGGCGCCGTGGATGGTCTCGGCGAACTCGACCTGCTTCGGGGAGAGATTGCCCTCGACGTTGTCCGCGAGCAGCTTGGCCAGGATGAGCAGCGAGTTGAGCGGGGTGCGCAGCTCGTGCGACATGTTGGCCAGGAACTCGGACTTGTAGCGCATCGAGACGGCCAGCTGCTCGGCGCGCTCCTCCAGGACCTGCCGGGCCTCCTCGATCTCGGTGTTCTTCACCTCGATGTCCCGGTTCTGGCGGGCCAGCAGCTCCGCCTTCTCCTCCAGCTCCGTGTTGGACATCTCCAGCTGCTTCTGCCGGTTCTCCAGCTCCGCGGAGCGCTCCCGCAGCTGCTCGGTGAGTTCCTGCGACTGCTCCAGCAGGTACTCGGTCTTGGTGTTCACGCTGATGGTGTTCACGCTGACCGCGATCATGTCCGTGATCTGGCCCAGGAAGTCCTTCTGGATCTGGGTGAGCGGCTGGAAGGAGGCCAGCTCCATGACACCGAGCACCCGGTCCTCGAACACCACCGGGAGCACGATCACATGGGCCGGCGGCGCCTCCCCGAGACCGGAGGAGATCCGCAGGTAGCCCGGCGGCACGTCCTCCACCAGGATCGAGCGCTTCTCGACGGCGGCCGTGCCGATCAGCCCCTCTCCCGGCAGGAACACCGTCGGCATCGTCCGCTTGGAGAAGCCGTACGAGCCGCTCAGCCGCAGTTCGTAGCCCTCGTCGATCTCCTCCCCGCCGGCCGGCTCCTCCGCGATGAAGAAGGCGCCGTGCTGGGCGGAGACCACCGGGGTCAGCTCGCTCATGATGAGCGCCGCCACGTCGTTGAGGTCGCGGCGGCCCTGCATCAGACCGGAGATGCGGGCGAGGTTGCCCTTGAGCCAGTCCTGCTCCTTGTTGGCGAGCGTGGTCTCGCGGAGTCGGACGATCATGGTGTTGATGTAGTCCTGGAGCTCCAGGATCTCGCCCGCCGCGTCCACGTCCGTGCGGATGTTGAGGTCGCCGCGGGTCACCGCGGTGGCCACCTGGGCGATGTTGCGCACCTGACGGGTCAGGTTGTTCGCCATCAGGTTCACCGACTCGGTGAGGTCCTTCCAGATGCCGGAGACACCCGGCACGCGCGCCTGACCGCCCAGGCGGCCCTCGGTGCCCACCTCGCGGGCCACCCGGGTCACCTGGTCACCGAAGGCCGACAGCTGGTCGACCATCGTGTTGATGGTCGTCTTCAGCTCCAGGATCTCCCCGTGCGCGTCGACGTCGATCTTCTTGGACAGGTCGCCGCGGGCGACCGCGGTGGTGACCATGGCGATGTTGCGGACCTGGCCGGTCAGGTTGGAGGCCATGTTGTTCACCGACTCGGTGAGGTCCTTCCACGAGCCGGACACGCCCGGCACGCGCGCCTGACCGCCGAGGATGCCGTCGGTGCCCACCTCGCGGGCCACCCGGGTCACCTCGTCACCGAAGGCGGAGAGCGTGTCGACCATCGTGTTGATGGTCTCGGCGAGCTGCGCGACCTCGCCGCGCGCCTCGACGGTGATCTTCTTCGTGAGGTCGCCGTTGGCGACGGCGGTGGCGACGGAGGAGATCGAACGCACCTGGCTGGTCAGGTTGTTGGCCATCAGGTTGACGTTGTCGGTGAGGTCCTTCCAGATGCCGGAGACGTCCCGCACCCGCGCCTGACCGCCCAGCTGGCCCTCGGTGCCCACCTCGCGGGCCACCCGGGTCACCTCGTCACCGAAGGCGGACAGCTGGTCGACCATCGTGTTCACGGTGGTGACCAGGGCGAGGATCTCGCCCTTGGCGTCGACGGTGATCTTCTTGGACAGGTCGCCCTGGGCGACCGCGGTGGTGACCTCGGCGATGTTGCGGACCTGCATGGTGAGGTTGTTCGCCATGAAGTTGACGGACTGCGTCAGGTCCTTCCAGGTGCCCGACACGCCCTTCACCTCGGCCTGGCCGCCCAGGATGCCCTCGGTGCCCACCTCGCGGGCGACCCGGGTCACCTGCTCCGCGAAGGAGGAGAGCTGGTCGACCATCGTGTTGAGGACGTTCTTCAGCTCCAGGATCTCGCCGCGGGCGTCGACGTCGATCTTCTGGGAGAGGTCGCCGCGGGCCACCGCGGTCGCCACCTGGGCGATGTTGCGGACCTGCGCGGTCAGGTTGCCCGCCATGCCGTTCACGGAGTCGGTGAGGTCGCGCCACACACCGGCGACGCCCGGCACCTGCGCCTGACCGCCGAGCCGGCCCTCGGTACCCACCTCGCGGGCGACCCGGGTCACCTGCTCCGCGAAGGAGGAGAGCTGGTCGACCATCGTGTTGATGGTGTTCTTCAGCTCCAGGATCTCGCCGCGCGCGTCGACGTCGACCTTCTGGGAGAGGTCGCCGCGGGCCACCGCCGTCGTCACCTGGGCGATCTGGCGGACCTGCGAGGTGAGGTTGCCCGCCATGAAGTTGACGGAGTCCGTCAGCTCCTTCCACACGCCGCTCACGCCGTCGACGCGGGCCTGGCCGCCGAGGCGGCCCTCCGTGCCCACGTCCCGGGCCATGCGGGTCACCTGTCCGGCGAACGAGGACAGCTGGTCCACCATGCGGTTCACGGTGTTCTTCAGCTCCAGCATCTCGCCGGAGACGTCGACGGTGACCTTCTGCGACAGGTCGCCGTTGGCGACCGCCGTCGTCACCTGCGCGATGTTGCGGACCTGGCCGGTCAGGTTCCGGAACGCGGTGTTCACCGAATCCGTCAGGTCCTTCCACAGACCCGCCGCACCCGGCACCTGCGCCTGGCCGCCCAGCTCTCCCTCGACGCCGACCTCACGCGCCACTCGGGTCACCTCGGCACCGAAGGCCGACAGCTGGTCCACCATCGTGTTGACGGTGTTCTTCAGCTCCAGCATCTCGCCGGAGACGTCGACGGTGACCTTCTGCGACAGGTCGCCGTTGGCGACCGCCGTCGTCACCTGCGCGATGTCCCGCACCTGGCCGGTCAGGTTCCGGAACGCGGTGTTCACCGAGTCGGTGAGGTCCTTCCAGATGCCCGCGGCGCCCGGCACCTGCGCCTGGCCGCCGAGCCGGCCGTCCGCGCCGACCTCCCCCGCGACACGGGTCACCTCGTCGGCGAAGGTGCGCAGCGTCTCGGTCATCGCGTTGACGGTCTCGGCGAGCTGCGCGACCTCGCCGCGCGCGCCGATGGTGATCTTCTGCGACAGGTCGCCGTTGGCGACCGCGGTGGTCACCTGGGCGATGTCACGCACCTGGGCCGTCAGATTGCCGGCCATCAGGTTGACGGAGTCCGTGAGGTCCTTCCACACGCCGTCGACCCCGGCCACCTTGGCCTGGCCGCCCAGCTGGCCCTCGGTACCCACCTCGCGTGCGACGCGGGTCACCTCGGCGGCGAAGGAGGAGAGCTGGTCCACCATCGTGTTGACGGTGTTCTTCAGCTCCAGCATCTCGCCGGCCACGTGCACGGTGACCTTGCGCGACAGGTCGCCCTTGGCGACCGCCGTGGTGACGAGGGCGATGTCACGCACCTGGGCCGTCAGACGGGACGCCATGGTGTTGACCGAGTCCGTGAGGTCCTTCCACGAGCCGGACATGCCGCGGACCCGTGCCTGGCCGCCGAGCTTGCCCTCGGTGCCGACCTCGCTCGCCACCCGGGTCACCTCGTCGGTGAACGTGGACAGCTGGTCGACCAGCCCGTTGACGGTGCGTCCCACCTTGAGGAACTCGCCGCGCAGCGGATGCCCGGAACCGTCGGCGCCCTGCGCGCGCAGGTCCATCCGCTGCTCCAGGTCGCCCTCCGCGACCGCCGACAGCACCCGGCCGACCTCGGACATGGGGCGCACGAGATCGTCCACGAGCGCGTTGGAGGCGTCGATGGCCGCCGCCCACGCGCCCTCGCACGCCCCCGTCTCCAGGCGCTCGGCGAGTTTGCCCTCGCGGCCCACGACCCGCCGCACCCGCGCCAGCTCCCCGGTGAGGTGCTGGTTGCGGTCGGCGACCTCGTTGAACACCGCGGAGATCTCCGCCATGACCCCGTCGCCGGTGACGGTCAGCCTCTTGCGGAAGTTGCCGTCCCGCATGGACTCCAACGCCGACAGCAGCCTGTGCAGGGCCGCCGAGTCGACCTCGACGGTCCCCGAACCGCCCCCGCTCGTACGCGACCGCACGTTCTTGACCCGTGCGGAACCGCCCCGCTTCGCCGCGGATGCCGCGCCGCCTCGCGCCGATGCGCCAGACTCCACCGTGTCCCTCCCGGAGGGTCGACCGACCTGCAGGTGCCTCGTTCAGGCATGACCAGTGTTTCACCATGCCCGGGCCCGGCCATAACAGTTCGGCAGCATCGCATATGACCGGCGTCATGATCGGGGCAGGAACACCCCCAACCGGCACACACGCGGTCGCCGGGGGTAAGTAACCTGGCATGCGGTTGCCCACCTTGGGCCGGGCGTACACCTCGAAGTGGGGGCCGGTGGTGACAGTACAGCGGACGACGAATGGTGACGTCCCGGGACAAACAAGGAGATCTGTGATCACGGCGCGGGCGGCGGCCACCTTCGAACCCGTGGGACGCTCGGTCGCCACCGCACGCGCGTTCGTCCGCGACACGCTCCAGGGCTGGGGCTTCTCCGAGGTGGTCGACGACGCCGTCGTCCTGACCAGTGAACTCGTCACCAACGCCGTGGTCCACGCCGGCACCGCCGCCGACGTCCAGTGCCTGCGTTTCGACTCCGCCGTGCGGATCGAGGTGTCCGACCGCTACCCCGAACGTGAGCTTCCTCTCCACGACGCCAAGAAGCAGATCCACCCCGACCACGAGGGCGGCCGCGGGCTGCTCCTGTGCTCGGCCCTGGCCAGCCGCTGGGGTGTGGAGTACACCGCGGCCAACAAGCACGTCTGGTTCCGCCTGGACCTCCCCCAGCGTCCCGCGGGCACCCGCTCCGCGGGCCCGGCCCTGCCCGTCCAGGCACTGCCGCTGGCCGACGAGCGGGTCCGCGTCGCCGTCGTCCAGGTCGACCGGGGCGGCGTCATCACCCGCTGGAACCAGGACGCCGCCGAACTCTTCGGCCACCCCGGCGACCAGGTGACCGGCAAGCCGCTCGGCGACTTCGCCGCCTGGCCGCAGACCCCCGGCACCGGCCACGGCATCGCCGAGGCCCTGCGGCTGTCCCGCTGGGAGGGCAGCTACGGCGTCCGCGACGCCGACGGGCGGATCCTCCCCGTCTACGGCACGCACCTGCGGGTCCGCGACACGTCCGGCGAGCCGTCCACCGTGTGCCTGCTGGTGCGCGAGGACGAGCGCGCCGTCCTGCAGAACCCCGGCCGCGGCATGATCGCCGTCGAGGGCGGATCCGAGCGCGGCAAGGCCGTGGACCCCTTCGAGTCCTTCATCGGCTCCCCCGCCCCCGACGACCTCGACGGGCTGCTGCAGCGCACCGTGGAGCGGGCCCGCGACATGCTCGACGGCGACGCCGCGTACCTGCTGCTCGCCACCGACGACGAGACCGAGCTGGAGGTGCGCGCCTCCACCGGCCTCCCCTCCGCACGGCAGCGCTTCGCGCGCGTCCCCGTCGAGGCCGGCACCGGCCGCTACGGCAGCGCCCGCATGCCCGCCGTCCACGAGGACCTCACGGCGGTCCCCGGCGCCGTCCCGCTGCTCGCCGGCACCGGCATGCGCTCCATCGTCACCGTCCCCCTCAAGGTCGAGGGGCGCCTCACCGGTTCGCTCGGCGTCGCCGCGGAGAGCCCCGGCCGGTACACCAACGAGGAGGCGCTGCGGCTGCAGTTCGCCGCCGACCGCATCGCGCTGGCGGTGGAGAGCGCCCGCCTCACCGAGCTCGAGCGCCTGCGCCGGGGCTCGCTGTCCTTCCTGGTGGAGGCCTCCGACCTGCTGGCGGGCACCCTCGAACGCGACCAGACGCTGGCCCTGATGGCCCAGATGACCGTTCCCACCCTGGCCAACTGGTGCGCCGTCTACACGATCGCCGACCAGGCCTCGGAGCCCGAACTCGCCTTCGTCCTGCACGAGGACGAGGACCGCATCGACGGCATCAAGGCCCTGCTCTCCCACCTCGCCCCTCCCGACCCCGACCCCACCCCCGGCGCCCGTGTGTGGACCGCGCCCTCCGACGCCGCCCACTCCAGCGCCCTGCGCGCCTCCCTGCGCAGCCTGGGCCTCGGTGATGCCGGGCGGCCCGCGACGGGCCCGGGCACGGCCCTGGCGACCGCCGCCGCCGTCGGCGGCGAGACGGTCGTCCTGCCGCTGGTGGCCCGCAACCGCGTCATCGGCATGCTCACCCTCGGCAAGTCCGCCGACGAGCGCTTCCGCCAGGAGATCCTGGAACTCGCCGAGGACCTGTCCCGCCGAGCCGCCCTCGCCCTGGACAACGCCCGCCTCTACAGCGAGCGAACGGCCATCAGCCAGTCCCTCCAGCGCAGCCTGCTGCCGCCCGGCCTGCCGGTGATCCCCGGCGTCGAGGTCGAGGTCGTCTACCGCGCCGCCGGCGAGGGCAACGAGGTCGGCGGCGACTTCTACGACGTGTTCCCGATCCGCGACGGCTGCTGGGGCTTCGCCATCGGCGACGTGTGCGGAACGGGCCCGGAGGCGGCCGCCGTGACCGGTCTCGCCCGGCACGCGCTGCGTCTGCTCGCGCGCGAGGGCTTCAGCGGCCCGTCCGTCCTGGAGCGGCTCAACGCCGCCATCCTGGACGAGGGCGCCCGCAGCCGCTTCCTCACCCTCCTCTACGGCGAGATGTGGCCGCAGAACGACGGCAGCGCCGTCCTGAAGGTCGTCTGCGCCGGCCACCCGCTGCCGCTGCGACTGCGGCAGAGCGGCGTCGTGGAACCGGCCGCGGAACCGCAGCCGCTGCTCGGCGTCATCGAGGACCTCGAACTCGTCGAGCAGACCGTCACCCTTGACCCCGGCGACGTCCTGCTCTGCGTCACCGACGGCGTCACCGAACGCCGCGAGGGCACCCGCATGCTCGGCGACGACGGCCTCGCCGACGTCCTGGCCACCTGCACGGGCCTTACCGCGGGCGCCGTCGCGGCCCGTATCCAGCGAGCCGTGGAGCGCTTCGCCTCGGACGCGCCCTCCGACGACATGGCCATCCTCACGATGCGCGTCCCCGAACCAGAACTGCCCGCCTGACGGAGGGCGGTTCGCCGAAGGCACCATAAACGGGAAAGGCCCCCGCCGTGAGGCGGGGGCCTTTCCCGTATCAGAGCCCCAATACGGAATCGAACCGTAGACCTTCTCCTTACCATGGAGACGCTCTGCCGACTGAGCTATTGGGGCGTGTCGACGTGAAGGATCTTAACCCACACCGGCCCCGGTTCGGAAATCCGCGCGACGCACAGCCCGACCGGAACAACCCGGGATCAGAGCAGACCGCCCAGCGTGTTGCACGCCGTGGCCATCCGCTCCAACTCCTTCTCGGTCAGGCCCGGGTGGACGGGCAGCGAAAGCGTCTCGCCGGCCGCCTTCTCGGTCCTGGGCAGGAACGAACTCGACCGGTACTCGGGCATCCGGTGCACGGGCGTCGGGATGCTCACGCTCGCCTGCACGCCCCGCGCGGCCAGGGCCATCGCGAAGGCGTCCCGGTCCGGCCGGCCGTTCCCCGGTATGCGCACCGTGTAGCGGTGGTAGACGTGGTGGGCGCCGGGCTCGACGTAGGGCACCAGGACTCCGGTCAGGGCCGAGTCCAGGTAACGGCAGTTGGCCCGCTGCCGGGCCACGGCACCGGCCAGCTTCGCGAGCGCCCCGCGGCCCACGGACGCCTTGCCGTCGGCCATCCGGGCCTCGGCGTGGGCGGTGTCCCGAAGCCGCTTGACGGCACCGGCCAGTTCGGGGTGCTCCGTGGTCACCACGGCACCCTCCTCGACGGCGAACACGCTCAGCACACCGTAGGAGCCGACCCGGCGGCCGGCCAGCGTGGCCGCCTGGGCCTGGGTGGCGTCCTCGATGATCGCCAGGCCGTGCCGGGCGGCGATGTCGGTGATCTGGTCGACGGCCGCGGGGTGCCCGAAGAGGTGCACCGGCAGGATCGCCACCGTGAGGGGCGTGATCGCGGCGGCGACGGCCTCCGGGTCCAGGCAGAACGTCAACGGGTCGATGTCCGCGAAGACCGGCACCGCACCGGCCCGCCGCACGGCGGCCGCGGTCTCCACGGGCGCGAACGAAGGCAGGATCACCTCCTCGCCGGCACCGATGCCGAGCGAGAGCAGCGCCAGCTGCAGCCCGGAGGTCGCCGAGGCCACCGCAACGGCATGCCGCCCGTCCGCCGCGGACGAGAACTCGTCCTCCAGCGCGGCTACTTCAGCACCCTGGACCAGGAACTGCTGCATCAGGCCCACCTCCACTTACCCGGTTCCCGCAAGGATCACCTCAGCGGGTGATCCGTTGCTGATCTGAACATGAACAGCGGGTGTGGATACGACAAAGAGCCGTGCCCCCCGGACTGGGTCCGGGGGGCACGGCTCTCAATATTTGTTCGGCGGCGTCCTACTCTCCCACAGGGTCCCCCCTGCAGTACCATCGGCGCTGAAAGGCTTAGCTTCCGGGTTCGGAATGTAACCGG
>NZ_JARAVM010000055.1:0-36732 GCF_033792735.1 Streptomyces sp. PA03-3a | reverse complement strand
GCAGCGACTGGAAGACGTTGTTGAACACGATCCAGGAGCCGACGTCGTAACCGGCGGCCGGATCGACCGCGGTCACCTTGTCCGTGATGCCCATCGTGACGGACTTCCCGGTGGCCCCGCCGTCCGACCCTCCCGCCCCGCAGCCGGCGACCACGACCGCCGTCACCGTCGCGGAGAGCGGGAGCGCCAGTCGTTGGACTCGATTCCTCACAAGACTTCCTCACTACTTTGCGGTAACCTATACAGGCTCACGCGTATACAGTTGCTCATTCCCGATTCGCGTCAGACGGTCCCTTATCCTGCCAGGTGTCACCCTGCCGCCCGGAACCGGGGTGACGTGACCTGCCTGAAGGGCAGCTCAGGTCGGCGTCTTCAGATCACGCCGCACCGCATCGCGGCGGCCCTGACGCCCAAAGCCCTGAACCTAGCCGTCCTTGCGTGAATGCCGCATTGCCGCGCAGTGGATTCACCGTGAATGAATCGGAAATCGAGCCACCCGGCGTCGACGCGCGCGCCGAACTCCCGCCCCCTTCAGCGCTCGGCGGCCGTCCCCGCCGGAAGCCGGACGCGCGGCCGCGGCTCCACCCGGCTCGCGATGCGGCCCATCGAAGCGCATCCGGTGTGAACGGAGCGTGAGCCGGCGCCCGGGACGGCGCTCGTCCTCGGCCGCTCGCGACGGATGAGCGGCGGATCTGTGGTGGCGGAGGGCGCGGAACGCGAGAGGCGGCCCGCACCCGCGGAGGGTACGGGCCGCCCGGCCCGTCGATCGCCGTGCCGTGTGCGTGCCGCCCTGCTCAGAGGCGGACGGCACGCACGGGCGTCAGCGGCGGAGTGCCTTGAGCGCCTGGCGGACCAGGCTCACCCGGTCGGCCGCCGAGGGGACGTGCTCGAGGCCGAAGCCCAGCAGCACCGTGTCGTCCGTGACGACCGCCCCCTGCGTCAGCGGGCCGGTGCGCGCCCAGTCCCGCTGGACGGGAGGGCTGCCCGCGGGCGGACCGGCGACGCTCCAGGGGCCGAGGGAGGTTTCGAAGCCCTCGGTCTCGGTGACCGCCCCGCGGATGACCAGGGAGGTGTCGTCGAACTGGAGGCCCTGGCCGCCGGAGATCGGGTCGGTGATGTAGCTGAGCGAGACCTCGACCTTCTTGCCCGCGTAGGCGCTCAGGTCGAAGTTCACCTGCCGCCAGCCCCCGGAGGATCCCGTGAAGCCGTTCCAGGCACCGGAGGTGCCGGTGGCCTGGCAGCCCGCCCCACCCGGGGTCAGGTAGTGCGTGAGCCACGGGTGCTCGGCGACGTAGAATCCGGCCTCGCACTCGGCGGGAACCTGGGTGCTGGTGGCACCGCCCTTGTCGGGGAGGGTGGTCCAGTCGTCGGCGCCGACGGTGTGGATCTCCAGGATCGCGTTGTCGTAGCCGGGCTCGGTGTCCCACAGGAACTGCGAGCGGAGCGTCGGCGCGTCGGCCGCGCTGACCCCGCTCAGGTCGATCGTCCGGGTGAGCCGGTTGTAGGCGTCGTCGGTGTGGACGGCGGTGGCCATGAAGGAACCCGCGTAGGGCGCGTCCGAGGCGACGGAACCGGAGTACCGGCCGGCGCCCTTGCTCGCGAACTGCGGATACGTGGCGGTGTCGAGCCAGTCGGACGTCACCCGGTAGGTCCCCGCCGCGTCCAGCGGGTTGCCGGTGGCGCCGGTGAGCGGACCGTTGAAGGCGGCCAGCGCGCCCGTTCCGGCGAAGCCGGTGGCCCCGCTGGTCGACGTGCGCGAGTAGGCGCCCAGGTAGTACTGGCTGAAGTCGTTCGACGGGGTACCGTCCGCGAGGGCCACGTTGCCGCCCGCCCGTTCGCCCGCCTCGATCAGCTTGCCGCCCTCGTTGAGGTAGGCGCGCAGTTCGAGCTGGGTGGGGTTGCCCGGCACAGCCGCGCCGGTGTAATGCACGACGGTGCGGAAGTGTCCGAGGACCGCGAGCGCGTCGGGTGCGCCCTGCGTGGCGACGTCCCATACGGCCGCGCGGTGGCCGTTGGCCTTCAGCGCGTCGACGTACGCCTTGGTCTGGGTGGCGGCTGCGCCTTCCTCCGCGACGACGAGGGTGTCCGCCGAGGGGCGGTCGGCCACGGTGTAGGTGAAGTGGTCGCTGGAGACCTTCTTGCCGTTCTTGGTCCGGCCGGTGAACCACACCTCGACCTTGTCGCCGACGTCGCCGTCGCGGACCGTCGCGCGGTACTCGTCGAAGTAGAGGTTGTCCTCGCCGCCGAAGGTCTCGCCGCCCCGCCAGGAGCGCAGCGACTCGTCCTTGGTGCGGCCCCCGTTGACGCGGTAGTTGAGCTCCTTGTCGCGCAGCGACTTGCGCGCGACGACCGAGACCCCCTGGTCATGGCCGCGCGCGTAGGAGGTGGTGAAGGGCGCCGGGGTGAAGTCCGCGGCGTTCAGGCCCACGGAGGAGGTGGGGACGTCGGGGTGGGCGGCCGACTCCGCCACGGAGAGCGCGAAGGGGATGTTCTTCTCGAACTCCTGCTGGATCAGCTTCTCGTCGTCGGGGAAGTTGAACCCCGACTGGCAGTCGGAGGCCACCCACTGGTCGTCCGGGTCGATGTCGGACGCCGTCTGGCAGGTCGACATCTCGGGAGTGAACATCGCCAGGCCGTTGACGTTGGACGCGTGGCCGTCCGCCTCGCCGTTGGTGGTGTACAGCTCCGACGAGACCTGCGGGTGGTAGCCGGGGATCGCGGAGTTGTCCGGCGTGCCGGCCAGTGCCCTGTACAGGACGTCGTCGGGGGTGTCCGTGGCCACCTGCCAGCCGACTCCGTAGAGCAGTAGCTGGGCGGCGGAGTGGTAGTTGATGCCGTAGGTGAAGTCGATGCGCTTCTGGAAGGCGTCCAGCGCCCGCGTCTCCGGCTCGGAGTTCGGGCCCGCTCCGCGGTACGTCTCGCTGGCGGGGTTGGGCGAGGAACCCTCGTTGTCGTAGCCCCACTTGTAGGCGAAGTTGCGGTTGAGGTCGACGCCGTCACCCGCGGTGATGACGCCGTCGCCGTTGTTGTCGCGCAGGTTCTTGCGCCACAGGCGGGTGTCGTCGTCCTGGAAGGTGAAGTCGTAGCCGTCCGGGTTCGCCGATATCAGGAACCACAGTTCGGTGGAGTCCACGAGCTTCTTGATCCGCTTGTCGGTGCGGTAGTTGTCCAAGTAGTGGTGCATGAGCCGGCGGGTCATCTCCGGCGTGATCCACTCACGTGCGTGCTGGTTGGACATGTACAGCACGGAGGGTTTCGAGCCGTCCTTGGACTTCGCGGCGTCCTTGGTGAGCTTGAGGGCGAGAATGTCCTGCCCGCGTGTCGTCCTGCCGATCGAGACGACCTTGGTGAGCCCGGGGTTGGCGCGGTGGGTGGCGAGGATCTCTTCCTTGATGCCGCCCTTGCCGCTGTACGGGCGGAACACCTTGTCGGCCGCGTTCTGCACGCGTGCCTCGGCCTTGGCCCCGAGCGTCCGCTCCGTGAGCTCCACGCCCTTCTTCTCCAGGTCCTCCGCCTGCCTGCCGGTGAGGTAGACCTCGACCGTGGCCGTGCCCTGCGCCGGTGGCCGCTCGCTCAGCTCGTGCGCGTCCTGGCCGGCCTGGAGCAGCAGCGGGATCTGACTGCGGGTCACTTCCGCGCGGTACACCTTGACGGTGTCCGACTCGGTGGCGGCCGTTCCCGCGTCGCGGGCCTGGGCCATGGGTGCCACCGTCGCGCTGCACAGGATGAGGGCGCCGACCGCGGCGATCGTTAAGGATCTGGTTCTCACGAGCATCCCTTCACGTCGTTCCAGGACAGAGGCGCCAATCCCATAAGAAGTCGGGTCGCCAGTCAAGGTCCGGGGAAAAAGACGCCTCAGGGGGCCGGTGCGTCGTCGGATGGTCATTCCCCGTACGGCGACGGGGAATTCGGCCGCCATTGCCCTAAAGCCGGGACGTGGGGCCGGGAGAATTCCGGTATCACGGTGAACGCGGCTTGTGATGGGCCGGGCGTACGTATCGGTAGCCTGCTAATGACAGGAATACGCCGTTCCGTATTCACGATGTCCCGGCGCCTCCTCGTTTCCGGATCCGGGGCCTCGACGGCGAGGGCGAGCAGTTCCGTCAGCTTCTCGAAGTCCGCTGAGGCCAGGGGCTCTACGGGGAAGACGTAGCGCAGCATGACGAGGCCGTTCAGGTGCGCGCGGACCAGGGACGCGGACATCGGCGACAGCGGGGCCTCGTCGCGGGCGAGCCGCTCCAGGCACGAGGCGAGGGCCGCGTCGACGCGCGCGCGGAGCGTCGCGGCGATCGGCCCGTCCGACGTGCCGGTCCGGTAGACGGCGACCAGCGCCAGGCGGGTCGACTCGTCCTCCCAGACGGTGAGCAGTGTGCGGGCGAGCCGCCGCCCCCGGTTCGTGGCACCGGCTTCCGCCTCGTCGGCCGCGCTGCCGTCGAAGAGGGTGGACAGGTCGACGCGGGAGGACACCGCGTCCCGGAAGAGGGTGTCCTTGTCGCCGTAGAAGTAGTGGATCAACGCGGGGTCCACGTCCGCCTGCCGGGCGATCTCCCGCAGTGTGGTGCCCGAGTGGCCCTTGGCGGCGAAGAGTTCGAGCGCGGCGGTGAGGATCCGGTCCTTCCTGTCGCTCTTCCCGGGAGCGTCGCCCGCGTCGTCGCCCCGGGACCGCCGAGGGGATGGCCTCATGTCAGGCGGCACGGCGCCGGCCTTTCCGGGCTGCGGTGGTGGGCGCGGATGAGTGCGATCACGGTGTCCGCGGTGCGGTCGACGTACCTGCGGCCGTCGGGTGTGTGGGCGGTGCGGCTGATGTAGCTGGCCGGGCCGACGTGCGTGGCCGGATCGAGCGGGTGCACGGTGATCTTGCCGGCGCTGCGGGCGCGGTTCCAGCCGCTGCGGCCGAGCAGCGGCCAGCGCTGGGGGAAGATCCAGGTGCCGAGCCGTTCGATGCGGTCACCGGCACTGGTGAGCCGGTGCACATGCTCGGCGTGGGTGAGGTCGTTGGCGCCGTTGTGGAATCCGCCCAGCGTGATCAGCAGGAGGGGCGCGTGCAGCCGGGCGTGCAGTTCGTCGACCGCGCCGGTGGCGACCTGGGCGCCGCCGCTGTAGCTCAGCAGCACCACGGGGGTTGCGCTGTCGGGGCGGTAGCCGGCCAGCAGGAGCTGGGTGGCGATCTGGCGGCCGACGGCCCGGTTGTAGAGGGGGCGGTAGCGGCGGTCGGCCGCGACGAAGATCTGCATGACGTTGTGCAGGAACAGCAGCAGCCCGATGCGGCGGCGCAGCCATGCCCAGACCGGCCGTTCGGCCAGCGGGTCGGCGAGGGGCGAGTAGGGCTGGACCTGGCTGAGCACCCGCAGTTCGGGGGCCCTGGCGAGGAGGGCCGTGACCAGTTGGCCTCCGTCGCGGGTGTCGCGGACGCGGCGTTTGCCGATGCCGTCCAGGTAGACGAGGTAGGCGCCGGGGGGGTTGTCGGGTGCCGCGCCGCGGGCGTAGGGCATGCCCGCCGGGAGTTCGGTGACGGGGACGCGCCAGCGCGCACCGTAGGCCAGCACCTCGTAGCGGGCCAGCAGCGCTTCGGCGATCAGGGCCGGTCCGACGGCGAACGCCCACAGAAGGTACCCGTTCATGCCATCGCCTCCCGTGGTTCTGTCGCGCTGATCCTGATGACCAGACGCCGTACCGCCTCGACCGCGAGGCCGAGTCCGGCTCCCGCGACGGCCACGCAGCCGGCCGCGTCCCACCAGCCGATGCCGGTGGCCGCGGCGAGCGGGCCGGCCAGACCGGCCCCGACCCCTACGAAGAGCACGAGGTGGAGGAAGGGTCCGAGCCAGGGGAACGCGAGGATGCCGGCGAGCATCAGCGGGGCCGCCAGCTCCCCCGTCCACACCGGTCCGGCGTCCTGAGCCGGAGCGGACAGGGCCAGTTCGGCCAGGGTCGCCGCGGTGAGCGGCCACAGCGCGAAGACGGCGCTCTCGACGAGGCCGCCGCCCAGCAGCGATCCCGCCACGAGGCTGCGCGGCATGCCGGGTCGGCGCACGGCCAGGGGCACGATGCGCCCGGCGGCCTCGGACACCCCGGCGAGCCCGAGCAGGATCATGACGGCGATGGACATGGCTCAGCCCCGCCTCGGAGCGGGGGCGCAGACTCGTGCCCGGTCGGCGGGGCCGGTCGCACCCAGGTACGTTTCGAGTTCGTCCGCCGCGCGCCGGGATCCGCCGGCTTCGCGCTGGGCGGTCCGCAGGCGGGCCGCGGCCGCCCGGAACCCCGGACCCTTGAGCAGGCGCGCGGCGAGGCCGCGCACCGCCTCCTCGGTGATGTCCCGGGTGGGGATGGCGAGTCCGGCGCCGAGTTCCTCGACGCGACGGGCCACCATCGGCTGGTCGGCGCCCTGGGGGACGACGAGCATCGGCACCCCGGCGTACAGGGCCTCGTTGACGCTGTTCATACCTCCATGGGTGACGAACAGCGATGCGTGGGCGAGGACTTCGGGCTGCGGGACGAACCGGCGGACGAGCACGTTGGGCGGCAGCGGGCCCAGCGCGGCGGGGTCGGTGCGTCCGGTGGAGACGACGGCGGTGCCGGCCAGCCCGGCCAGGGCGGTGGCGAGGGTGCGCAGCAGTCGCGCGTCGGCGTTGAACACCGTGCCCAGCGAGGCGTACACCACGGGGTCCCGCAGCAGCCGGTCGACAGGGAACGAGGGGTCGGCCGGGCGGGCGCCGATGCTCGGGCCGACGAACCGGTAGGAGGCGTCGAACCGGTCGGCCTTGGGCTGGAAGGCCCGCGAGGTGAAGACGAGGTTGAGCGGCTGGCGGAGGTTGCCCAGGTCGGCCAGGGGCAGTCCGTGGGTGTCGTAGCGGCGGCGCAGGTCCCAGCGCGACCGCAGATAGCCCCGGACGCTGTCGGGCCGCGCCGCCGCGGCGCTCAGCAGGTCCCAGGAGCCGCGGGTCGGGCTCGGCACGAGCCGGTTGAACGCGAACGTGGTGAACGACGAGGCGGCGGGCACGCCGAGTTCATGGGCCGCGACCGCGCCCCACAGGCAGGCATTGTCGTGGACGATGAGGTCCGGCCGGATGTGGCGCAGGTCGGTGAGGACGGCGGGCAGCAGGCCTACGGCGCTGTCGGCCAGCCCCTTGAGCAGGGTGACCGGTGTCGGAGGATCGGGCAGGGGCTGCTCGCCGCCGGGGTAGAGGTACACCTCCGCGCCCGCGGCCTCGATCTCCTCACGGAAGGCGGCCGAGGTGTGGTAGGTGACGCGGTGGCCGCGCCGGACGAGTTCGGCGACCACCGGCAGGGTCGGGTTGACCCGGCCGTGCATGGCGATGTTGAGGAAGGCGATGGTGCTCACAGGAGGCCCCCTGACACGGAGGGTGCCGCCCCGGCCGGGGCCGGCGAAGGGGCGTCGGTTCGGTACAGGCCCGGGCCGCCGACGCGCAGCGCGTCGAGGAAGCCCCCCGCCGTGCGGTGCGCGGTGCTGATCAGGCGCTGGGAATGGCCGAAGTCCCAGGGCGCGGGCCAGGCGTCGATGCCGGTCGGCAGTACGACGGTCGGGACGTGCCGGGATATCTCGTCCAGATCGCGTTCGATCTGGTGGCGCATCAGGAGCACCCCCGCCCTGGCGGCGACCGCGCCGGCCCCGCGGCGCCGGTCGGTCCGGTCGGACGGTGCGCCCTCGGGACCGGTCGACAGCGCCACGACGCTGGCCGCGCCGGCCTGGAGGGCCGCCAGTACCGGAAGGTAGGCGATCACGCCGCCGTCGACGAGCGTCCTGTCCTCGCGCTCGACCGGGGGCAGGATTCCGGGGACCGCCGCACTGGCCAGCAGGGCGGACTCCAGGTCGCCGCGGTCGAGCAGCGCCGGGGCGCCGGTGTCCAGGTCCATGGCGACCGCCGTGAACGGGATGGGCAGTTCCTCGATCCGGGACGGCAGCCCGGACCGCTCGATCAGCCGGCGCAGGCCGCGGTCGGCGAAGACGCTGGCCCGTGAGGTCGGATAGCCGAGCGGGTACACCTCGCGGCGGCGCAGGCCGGTCCACACGCGGTCCAGCCAGGCCGCCGAACCGTCGGGATGGGCGGCCGCGATCGCCCCCAGAAGGGCACCCACCGAGGTGCCGATGATCATGTCGGGGACGAATCCGCGCTCTTCCAGTGCGTACCCCGCACCGACGTGCGCCGCCCCGAGCACGCCACCCGCGCCCACCACCGCGGCCACGGGGCGGGGAAGGGCGTCCAGGGAAGCCGATACCGGCCGCCCCGGCGTGCGGTCGCAGGGCCGGGGAAGTGCCAGGTCGCCGACCGCGGCGGTCAGGGGCCGCCCACGGCCGCGCCCACCCGCCGCGGCGCTCCCGGGGAAGTCCAAGCGTGGCAATGGCACCGGTATCCGGCCACGAGCAATCCTCATGATCCACCTCCTTCACCGCGGCACCTCTTCGGATCGGTGTCGCGGCCCGACGACCTCCCACCCCGTCCATCTTCGTTACAGCGGCGACAGTATCATTTAATACCGTCTCTCGTGCGACTTTCTTTGGACAGAGAACGGGGTACGACCAGCTCTCCGGCGCGGAACACGACGAAAAAGCCGCGCGGCCGGGGCGCCACGCGGCTGGAGGATCTTTCTGCGGCGTGCCTACGCCTCGCCGCCCGAGGGGTGGGCGAACCGGGTCAGCAGCTCGGTCAGCAGCTCGGACTCACCGGGGCCCAGATCGGCGACGAGCCGCTCGGCCAGGGGCTCCGCCGCCACATGGGCCGCGTCGAACAGCTCCAGGCCCGCGGGCGTGATCTCCACCGCCCGCACCCGCCGGTCCCCCGGCACGGCCCTGCGGACGGCGAGGCCCTTGCGCTCCAGGTCGTCCACGACCCGCATGATGCCCGCCTTGTCCGACCCCGTCGCCGCGGCCAGGTCCCGCTGCACCGTGGGACCGCGGTCGACCAGCACCATCAGCACGGCGAAGTGCCGTATCTCGATGCCGAGCGGCCGGAGCGCCTCCACCATCACCGCACCCGCGCGCCAGTGCGCCCGGCGCAGCAGCAGGCCCAGGGCGAACGGCGAGGTGTCCCCGGGGCGGTCGGTCGCACGCGAGGCGCTGGCTCCACGAGGGGTGTCGGCAGTCATGGACGCACATTAGCAGCCATACATCCGTTCGAGACCGTATCAAGTGAAACCAAATCCCGCCCCCGCCCCACCGCCTCGCTCCGGGCGCCCACCCCTCCGCCCGGAGCTGCGCGTACGCTCGGTGCGGGCACCAGCGATCAGGAGGTGGGCGGTGCGGCGGGCGTATCTGCTGTGGACGGTTGCGGCGGCCGGATTCGCCGTGGACCAGATCACGAAGGCGATCGCCGCGGTGGTCGTCGAGGGCCACGAACCCAGGCACGCCCTGGGCGGCGCGGTGACCTTCACCGCCTTCCGGAACTCCGGCGCGGCGGGCTCCTTCGCTCCCCGCGCGACCCTGCTGTTCACACTGGTGGCGATCGTCGCACTGGTGGCCATCGCGCGGGTCGCGGGGTCCATACGCTCCACGGGCTGGGCGGTCGGTCTCGGACTGATCTTCGCGGGCGCCGGCGGAAACCTCGCCGACCGCGTCTTCCGCACCCCGGGGTTGGGCCGGGGGGCCGTGCTGGACTTCATCCAGATCGGCGATTCCGGGATCTTCAACCTCGCCGATCAGTGCATCACGGCCGGCGCCGTGCTCGTTCTCATCCAGAGCTTCCGCGGTGTCCCCCTGCGCGCCGCCGTCACGAGCGGCGCCGGGAACCAGGCGCTGGAGCGTTAGGGCGGCGCTCACGCCGCGGGCCGGGGCGCGCACCCCGGGAGCCGCGTGGCGTCACGCCGCCGGCTCGATCTCCCCGCCGAACGGGGCGGCCCCGTCGGCCTCGCCGCCCTCACCCTCCGCCGGCAGCCACGACTCGGCCCATGTCGAGATCTCCCGGACGACCTCCTCCAGGGCGCGGCCCTTGGCGGTGAGGCGGTACTCGATGGTCACCGGGGTGGTCGGAAGCACGTGGCGTTCGACGACGCCTTCCTGCTCGAAGCGCTTGAGGCGGTCCGACAGCAGCTTGTCGGTGATGTCGGGGATGGCGTCGCTGATCTGCCGGAAGTGCGTCGCGCCCCGGAGCAGCTCGCGCAGGATCACCCCTGCCCACCGGCGGCCGATCATCTCGACGGCCAGGTGGTACCGAGGGCAGAAGTCGGGCTCGTAGCTGCTCATACCACCGAGCTTACCAAAAGATAGCGACTTGCCGACAGGGATCGGCTCTATTAGCCTTCCCAGAGCCAGCCGCTTTCCATTAGATAGTCACTATCCCAGGGGCTGGCGGGCACCCTCCACGAACAAGGACTGACCTGAGATGACCGCACCGTTCGAGCCCATCACCCTCGGGGAAACCCGGGTCCCCCACCGCATCTTCATGTCGCCCATGACGCGCAATCGCGCGACCGCCGAGGGCGGACTGGCCACCGAGTCCATGGTCGACTACTACGTGCAGCGGGCCGGGGCGGCCGCGCTGATCATCACCGAGGGCACCCAGCCCAGCCGGGTCGGCCAGGGCTACCTCGCGACCCCCGGCCTGCACAGCGACGAGCAGGTGGCCGCCTGGCGCACCCTGACCGACGCCGTCCACGCGGCCGGCGGCACGATCTTCGCCCAGATCATGCACTCCGGGCGGATCGGCCACCGGGACCTGACGGGTCTGGTCCCGGTCGCGCCCTCCGCCGTGCGCGCGCCCGGCGTCACGTACACCGCCGAGGGGCCCAAGGAGCACGACGTCCCGCGCGAACTGACCGAGGAGGAGATCCTCGGAACCATCGCCGACCACGTCTCGGCGGCGCGCAACGCCGTCGCCGCCGGTTTCGACGGCGTGGAGCTGCACTCGGCCTCCGGCTACCTGCTCCACCAGTTCCTCTCCGACAGCGTCAACCTCCGTACCGATCGCTGGGGCGGCAGCACCGAGAACCGCATCCGCTTCGTCGTGGAGACCGTCAGGGCCGTGGCCGACGCCATCGGCGCACAGCGCGTCGGACTGCGCATCTCCCCCGGCATCACGGACCAGGGCATCGTCGAGAACGATCCCGTCGAGCTGTACACCGCCCTGCTGACCGCCCTGTCCGACCTGCCGCTCGCCTACGTCCACACCCGCGAGCAGGCCGGACGCGATCTGACGCGCAAGCTCCGTGCCGCCTGGCCCGGCACCCTCGTCCTCAACCCCCAGTACGACGACGAGCGCCCGCCCCACGAGGCCGTCGACGACGTCTTCACCGAGGGAGTCGCCGACGCCGTCACCCTCGGCCGCGCCTTCCTCGCCAACCCCGACCTCGTCACCCGCATCAAGGCCCAGGGGCCCTACAACACCCCGGACCCGGCGAGCTACTACGGCGGGGACGAGCGGGGCTACACCGACTACCCGGCCCTCGTCTGACCCCGCCCGCGTGCCCCCGCCCGGCGGCGCGCCACGTGCGGACGCGCCGGGCGCCTCCCTGCCGGTGAGGCGCCCGGCGCTCTGGTAGGACTCGTCACACGGGCGGGCGGGGCACGGGTTCCGACGCCGTCCGGACGTACGGAGGCCACGAGCTTGCCCCACTCCCCAGCCGCCCGCGCCGGCCGCTTCCTGCGGGACGCCCTGCGCCCCGGCGGCGGCCCCGGCTACCGGTACGCGCCCGGTCTGCGCGCGGCGGTGAGCATGGGCATCCCCCTGACCGCCGGCGCCGCCACCGGCCACCTGCCGTTGGGGCTGACCGCCACCATGGGCGCGTTCACCGCCGTGTACGGCGCGAAGGAGCCCTACGCCAGGCGCGCGGTGCTCCTGGCCGGGGTGGGGGCGGGCTTCGTGCTCTCCGTCGCCGCGGGGTCGCTCGCCGGGGGCAGGATCTGGCTCGCACCCGTGATGATCGGCCTTGTCGGCGCGGTCGCCACGTACGTCTGCGACGCGCTGCGGATCGGGCCGCCGGGCGGCTACCTCTTCGCCCTCGCCTGCGCCATGTCCACTCCGCTGCCCTTCGACGGGGCGGCGACCGGGCAGCGGGTCACGCTCACCGCGGCCGGCGCGGCCTGCGCCTGGCTGGTCTCGATGTCGGGGTACCTGGTCGACCGCCGCCGCCCGGAGACCACGGCGGTCGCCGACGCCTACGAGCAGCTCGCCGCCCACCTCGACGCGATCGGCGGCCCCCGCCAGGATGCCGCCCAGCACCAGGCGGCCATCGCACTGCGCACCGCCTGGTACGCCGTCGCGGCCCCGCCCCAGCCCCGGGGCCGGACGGGCGGCCGGGCACGGCTGCGACCCGCGGTGCGGCAGGCCCATCATGTGTTCGCCGCCGCCGTCCGCGCCGCCGCCGCATCGCGTGAGCCGCTCCCGGACGATCTGGCCGGGGCGCTGCGCAGCACCGCCGGCTGCCTTCGCGAGCGGCGCACCCCTCCCCCGCTCCCGGCCCCCGGACCCGGCGGGGAGCCCGCCGCGTGGCGTGCCGTGCGCGGCGAGGTCGAGCAGGCCGTCCACGATGCCGTGTCGGGGGCACCGCCGGACGACGCGGGGGAACTCCTCGAACCGTCCAGCGCCACACGGCTGCTGGCCTCCGCCAGGAAACGGCACTCTCTGGTCCTGCCCGCCGCGCTGCGCGTCGGATCGGGCGCCGTCATCGCCGGCTGGCTCGCCCACCTGAGCGGATTCGCACAGCCCTACTGGGCCTCCGGCGCCGCCATCGTCGTCCTGCAGGGCGCGAACGTCACCACCGTGATCCGGCGCGGCCTGCAGCGCGGCGCGGGCACCGCCGCCGGCGTCCTCCTCGGCGGCACCGTCCTGGCCCTCCACCCCGGCGCGGCCGCCCTCGTGGCGGCCGTGATGCTCGCACAGTTCGCCGCGGAAGCCGTCCTGGCCCACAACTACGCGCTCGGCGTCGCCTTCATCACCCCCCTGTCGCTGTTCCTGACCGAGGCCGCGCAACCGGCCCTGCCCGTGGACCAGCTCGTCACCGCCCGCCTCCTGGACACCGCCTGCGGCTGCGTCGTCGGTGTGGCGGCGGGTCTGAGCCTGTGGCGGCGCACCTCGACCGTCCGGCTCCCCAGCACCCTCGCCCACGTCATCCACGCGGAGGGCACGGCCTGGCACCTGATCCTCACCACCGACGACCCCGGGAGCGGCGCCGCCGCCACGGCCCGGCACCGCCTGCGCACCGAGCTGATCAACCTCCGCACGGTCGCCGACAGCGCCGCCGGAGACCGCCCGGCCCCCCGCGAACTCGCCCGGCTCTGGCCGGCGATCGCCGCCACCCAGCAACTCGGCTATCTGGCCGTCTCCACCACCCGCCCGCCGCGGCCGCGGCCCGCCCCCGGCGACGCCGCCCGTGTCCGGCGTGCCTTCGACACCCTCGCCGACTCCGCCGCGACCGGCGCCCCTCCCCCGCCCCTCGACCTTCCCCGGCGCGTGCTGCCGGCCCGCCTCGACGCCGTACTGCACGCCCTGTACAGCGCCCTGAGCGCCCCTCACACCGGGGAGTGCGGCCGTCGGCCGCTACGGCGCGGGCGGCGCTGAGCCCGCCTGGGCGCGCCGGTCCCACCGCCGGAAGCGGGAGTCCCTCAGCACCCGGCGCGCTGCGAGCACACCCGATGCGGCGTTGTTGCCGGCGCCGGGCCAGGTCGCGGCACCTGTCAAGTAGAGGCCGGGGATCGCCGTGCGGTAGCCGCCGTGTCCGGGCATCGGCCGGAACAGGAAGTTCTGGGTTAGGTGGTGGCTGCCGCCGGTGCTGTCGCCGCCCACCAGGTTGGGATCGGCCGCCTCCAGGTCCCGCGGGGTGTACGAGGTGACGTGGGCGATGCGTTCCCGGCTGCCGGGCGCATACCGCTCCAGTTTGGCCAGCACCCGGTCGGTCATCGCGTCGGCCACCTCAGGCCAGTGGGTCCGCTCGATCGCGCCCGCCGCGTCACCGCGGATGCGGGTGGGCATCGTACGGACCTGGATCCACACGACGTGCCGGCCCTCGGGGGCCCGGGTCGGGTCGACCGCGGAGGTCTGCCCGACGATCAGCGGCGGGGCGGCGGGCAGCAGCCCCGCCTGGGACTCGGTGTAGGTCCGCGCCAGGTCGTCGACGTACGGCGCCACATGGACGTACCCGAAGCCGGACAACTCCTCTCCCGCCGCCCAGGGCAGGGGGCCGTCGAGCGCGAGGTGCACCATCAGCGTGCCCGGGCCGTAGAGGAAGCGGTCCGCCCCGCGCCGCACCCGCGCGGGAACCAACTCCGGCTCCAGCAGGTGCTGGTACAGCACGCCCGGACCGGTGTTCGCGATCACCGCGCGCCGCGCCCTCAGCGTGCCGCCGTCCGCGGTGCGCACGCCGACAGCACGCCCGTCACGGCACAGCACACGGTCGACGCCGGCGCCGGTGCGGACCTCGCCGCCGTGGTCGGCGAGCACCGCCGCGAGCGCCTGCGGCAGCCTTTGTGCGCCGCCCTCGACGACGGCCATGCCGTTCTCCATGTCCGCGAACAGTTCCAGGAAGGGGAACATCGCCCCGCCGGACACGTCCGGTGCGAAGTCCAGGTGCATGCCCCAGCAGGCCGCCATCGCCTGCGCCTCGCGTGTGGCGAACCAGGCCTCGCCCAGTTCACGGGTGCTCATGAGCAGCGTGTGCGCGAGGTCGCCCGCGCCGCCTACGCCGTGGCGCCGCAGCAGACCCAGGACCTCGGCGCCGCCGACGAGGACGGCAGCGCGGACCCGTAGAGCGCGAACAGGTGCGGTGCGAACCGCTGGTACTCGCGGTACAGGCCGGCGAAACCCTCGGCGTCCCCGGGGTCGTGTGCCGCCAGTTCCTCCATCGTGCGTGCGTGGTCGCCGTACACGCAGATGCCGCGGCCGCCGGGGAACACATTGGCGTAGGGGCGGTCGGTGGTGCGGAACCGCAGCCCGTGGCGGGCCAGTTCGGCGCCGAAGTCGGCGTAGGCCCGGGAACCGAGGAAGAGGTTCTGGTTGGTGGAGTACAGGTCGTGCACGAACCCGGGCAGGGTCACCTCGCCGCCGGCGATGGCGCCGCCCACGGCGGCGTTGCGCTCCAGCACGGCCACCGACCACCCCGCCCGCGCCAGGTACAGGGCCGCCACCAGTCCGTTGTGGCCGCCGCCGACCACGACCGCGTCGTAGGTGTCCGCGGCCGTCATCGCCCCGTCCTCCCCGCGCCGCGGGGCCTCCCGTGTCCACTAAGGATCATGGTCCTGTCCCTCGTCGTCCTTCGTCCGCCGGCGGGGCGCCCCCGGGGCCGCTCGGGCGGGCGATCAGCAGGGCCGTGTCGTCGGTACCGGGGGCGGTCCGCAGGGCGTGTTCGAGGAGGCTGTCCGCGACGGCGTCCACTCCCAGATCGGCCGTCGCCATCAGGTGCCGCACGAGGTCGCCCGCGGCGGACTCCGCGTCGACTCCGGGCGACTCCACGAGGCCGTCCGTGTACAGCGCCAGCAACGTGCCCGGGGGCAGCGGGATCTCGGTGGTCGGGTAGTCGCCGTCAGGTGCGATGCCCAGCAGCAGTCCCGGCGTCAAACCGAGGATCTCCGCGCTCCCGTCGGGCCGCCGGATCAGGGGCGGGGGGTGCCCGGCGGTGGCCAGGCGGGCGATGTGCCGCTCCAGGTCGATGTGGGCGAACAGGCAGCTGGTGAACAGGCCGGGGTCCAGATCGGAGAGCAGTCGGTTGGTCCGGGCCAGCACGTCGCCGGGTGCGGAATGGGCGGTGGCGTGGGCGTGCACGGCGATGCGCACCTGCCCCATGAGGGCGGCGGCCTGCAGATTGTGGCCCTGCACGTCGCCGATGGTGACGGCCGCGCACCGGGGACCGCAGTGGATGAGGTCGTAGAAGTCGCCGCCGATCTCGCTCCCGTGGCCGGCCGGCAGGTAGCGGGCCGCGACCTCGAGACCGGGGATCCGCGGCAGTTCCTTGGGCAGCAGGCCGGTCTGCAGCGTGCGGGCGAGCTGGTGCTTGGTGTCGTAGAGGTGGGCGCGGTCCAGCGCCTGCGCGATGAGCCCGGCCAGGGCGATCAGGACGTTCCGCTCGGCCTGCGGGAAGGGACGGGGCCGGTCGTAGGACAGGACCAGCAGTCCGACGGGGCGGCCCGAGGTGATCAGCGGGAGGAAGGCCCACGCGTCCCGGTTCCGGAAGCGGAGGGCCTGCGGGTAGGCGCGGTGCAGATCGGCGAAGCTGGTGAAGAACAGCGGGGTGCCCCGGCTCAGGGCGCGGGCGGTCACGATGGAGGAGGTCAGGGGCGTTCCGTCGACCTTGGCCATGAACTCGTCGCTGTAGCCGCGGTGGCCGACGACGCGCAGCCGGCCGCCCTCGGCGGTGAGCACGACCAGGCCCTGGGCCTCGAACGCCGGGACCAGCTGGTCGGCGACCTGGTCGACCACGTCCTGCACGCCGACCGCCTCGGTGAGCGTCGCGGCCAGATACATCAACTGGTACATCTCCGAGGCGCCGACCGGGGCGCGGGCGCCCGGGGGAAGCGCCGGCCCGTCAGCGGCCTGCTCGGGCGCACCCGCCGCCGGGGTCACGGTGACGCTGACCCCCGAGGCTCCTGGCACGAGGCGGAAGGACAGCCACTGGTCAGGGGGGCGCAGGGCGGTGAACGACGTGCTCTGCTTGCTGATGACGGCGGCGCGGTACGCGTCCTCGAACGCCGGGCCGTCGACCCACAGCAGCCGTTCCCAGGGCAGTGAGCCCATCAGGTCCGCGGCACCGGCGCCGAGCAGGTCGGCGGCCGCGGCGTTGAGGAACCTGACCCGGCCCTCCAGGTCCAGCGAGCAGCACCCGGTCGGCAGCCGTTCCGCGAAGTCGTACGCCGCCAGCGCCTCGGCCCGCCCCGGCTCACGGCGGCGCACCGCCCGCAGGATGAGGGGGTCGGCGCCGGCCACGACGGGCTGGCCCCGGTCCGAGTAGTGCCGCAGGAGCCGCCCCGACCTGCCGCAGAAGATCCCGATGGCGTCCCGCTCGCCGGGGCTCAGTACCGGGGGGTGCCAGACCGGCCACAGCAGGCACACCGCCCCCCACGCCTCGCCGCCGTCCATGATCGGAGCCGCCGCCAGCATGATCTCGTAGGGGGCCACCAGCGCGACCCGGGGGAAGCGCTCGGCCAGTTCCCGGGAATTGCCCACCCAGACCAGCGACTGTTCCCGCACGGCCTGCGCCACCGGCGCCGCGTCGTCGAGCGCGATCCGTGCCCAGGGGGCGGCGATCCGCCGGGAGGTACCGGACAGCGCCACCAGGTCCAGCGCACGCGCCTCCGGCGCGAGCACATAGAGCATGCCCACCGCGGTGTCGGTGTTCCGGACGAGTCGCTCGAACAGGCCGGCGAGACGCCGCATACCGCCCGTTTTCTGCGTCACGTCATGCCGGGTCACCGCGTTCGCCCCCGTCGCCTTGGTGCCGGGACCCGTGGGCCGGACAACGGCGGTAGCGTGCGCGCCGAGCCGTCCGCCGGTGGCGCTGAGCCTCGCGGCCACCACACCGCTCTGGTCCCATAACCGGACCATACGCCCCAAGGGGCGCTACGGCATCCACAGGCGCCGACTACCGCGGGCGACCGTCACCGACCGTGATTGCCGCAGGTCAGAGCGGGCACGGGGGAAGGACCGGGAATGCCGGGATCAGCCGCCCGGTAGGGGCGGCCTGGCGGTGCCGTGGATGCTCCGGGTGCGCGAGGCGTAGGCGCCGCGGCCGATGAAGGGGATCAAGAGGCGGACGGAGCGCGGGGCGCCGGTCAGCGGGCCCCTGGCGGCGCGGGTTCCCTCCTCGTGGGCCGGCATGCCGGACAGCAGTGCGAGCGTCTTCGTGTCGTGGCCTGCGAAGGTGTGCCCGGCGAGCCCGGCCCACTCCGCCGCGGTGACGTGCCGCGCGCCGCGGGGCGGACCTCCTTCTCCTCCAGCCCGTGATGCCGGACCGCCCATAGGGTCAACCGCTCGATCGCCGCCGCCAGTTCACCGCCGGACCGGGCTGTCGAACGCCAGTCGGCGAGGTACCGGAGGAAAATCGAGCGCGCGCCTTCGATGGCCCGGTGCTGCTCCCGCATCACCGGGACGACGGCAGCGGCGGTGTGACCGCCGCGTGCGGTGAGCAACGGCCACAGCAGCAGGTCCTGTCCCCGGTGGTGCCGCTGCAGGAGATGGCACCCAGCGCGACGTGGTCGGAGACGACGGCCACGCGCCGGACGTCGCCGGGCTTGCACACCGCGTACGGCCTTGGGGAGCACGGGCATGTCAGCACGTCGACCATCGGCCGGTCGGCTGCCGGGTGCACGGGATCCTGTGGTTGGCGGTGCCGGGTGGCGGTGCCGGGTGGCGGTGCCGGGTGCCGCGCCGGGAGGCAGGGGCGCGGCGCCCGTCGTCATGCGGACCGGTCAGACGAGCTTGGCCGTCAGCGTGATGCCCGTGCCCGCGAGGGCCTGGCTGACCGGGCAGTTCTCCTTGGCGTCCGCGGCCGCCGCGGCGAACGCGTCCTCGTCCAGGCCCGCCACGGTGCCCTCGACGGTGAGGTGCACGCCGGTGATGCCCACGCCCGGCTCGAAGGTGACGTCCGCCGAGGTGACCAGCTTCGTGGGCGGCGTGCCCGCACCGGTCAGGCCGTGCGAGAGGGCCATGGAGAAGCAGCTGGAGTGGGCCGCGGCGATCAGTTCCTCCGGACTGGTCCTGCCCTTTGCGTCCTCGGCGCGCGAGGGCCACGACACCGGCTGCCGGCCGATGCCGGAGGAGTCGAAGGTGACGGTGCCCTTGCCGCCGAGCAGGTCGCCGTCCCAGACGGTGTGCGCGCTACGCGTGGTTGCCACGATGAACCTTTCAGGGGTGACTCGATCATGTTCCGCGCCGCCGACGCTCTCAGAGCGGGCGCCCCCGGGCCATCGGGAGAACTCCCCATCTTCCGGCCGGGCCCGTGAACGCGTGGACGGGAGGAAATACCGATGGACAGTGGCGGGGCGGACCCCTGCACGCCTGCACGAGGCGCGCACGGGCCCGGCCCCTCAGGGGTGTGGCGTGGCCGCGGCTACCGCATGCCCTCGGTGACGACGTCCATGTCGGAACTGAAGATGACGATCTTCTCGATCAGGTCCCCGTCGCACTGGAGGATCTCCGACCCCAATGCCGACTTGCCGCCCGGGAAACCGAAGTCCCAGGACCAGTGGATGAATTCGCGGTTGTGGGAGTGACCCGTCAGGAGGCCGCTCAGCGGCGGGGCCTGCTGCTGCACGACGCTGATGTATTCGTTGAGGGCGTCCCGTCCCTCGAATACGTGGTCGGGCTCCATGAACGTGATGTTCTCGGTGTAGATGCCCTCCATCGCCCTGGCGCGCGCGACCGGGTCCGGGGTCATCCAGACCTCCAGATGCCGGGCGATGAGCACCCGGGCCCGGTCCGACCCGCCGGTGAGCGTCAGGTGGAGGCGGGAGATCCGCCCGTCCGGGTCGAGGGAGGCGGAGACCTGGCCGCTGCCGGAGCAGCCGTTGCCCCGGAGGTCCAGTCCTGCCTGGCTCCACGTGCCCGTGAGGGAGCCGTCCGCCGCGGCGGAGGACGTCCAATGGTGCTTGGACTCCTTCCAGCCGGCGGCCTGCGTCCGGTGGAGGTCCACGGCCAGATCCCGGCCCCGGACCATGTCGCCGCTGTGCATCAGCACCACGTCCTCGGCGAGGATGTCGCGAAGGCCGTCCAGGTGCGAGTCACCGCCGTCGGCGGAGTCCACGATCTCGAAATAGCGGTCGAGCATCGTCGTCACGCTTGCATTCCATTCTGTCTGCACTTGCGAACGGGCGCCCCTGCTGCTTGAGATGGCGCCCGGGGGCGAGAGCGCGTGGTCGCGATCACGTTCCCGTCAGGGAGACGACGCGGCCGCCGCCGAAGTGACAGAACGGACGTACGGGATCCCGCTCAGGATTCGGGGGTGGGGACGCCGGTCGCATGAGCGCGCTGGTTCCAGCGGCGCAGCTTCTCCGGATTGAGCACGGCCCAGACCTGTGCCGCCCGCCGGTCGACGACGTCGAGGCTGATGACCGCGGCCACGATGTGGTCGCACCTCACCACGAGTCCGGTACGGCTGTTCACGGACTGGGCGGTCAGCGTGGTGCGCGGGTGCGGGCCGAGCAGCGTCAGCAGGCTCCGCGCGACCTGCTCGCCGCCGTGCACCGACCGCAGCGTCGTGCGGACCTTGCCGCCGCCGTCGAAGACGGCCATGGCGTCGGGGGACAGCGCGGACGACAAGGAGGATGCGTCGCCCGCCGCGCAGGCCTCCCCGACGGCGCGGACGACCGCGTCGTGCTCCGGGGTGGGCGAGGGCGAGCGCGAAACACCGGAGCGCTGCGCCAGGAGCCGGCCTAGCGCGACGGCGGTGAGCTCGTGGTCGTACCCCGTCACCGGAAGGCCGGGCCCGGCGCCGCCCTCCCGGCCGGACGTGGCCGGAAGGCCCCTGCAGATGTCGCCGGCGGTCCCCGACAGCCAGGCACGGGGCGACTCGATCCGCGCACGCTCCGCGCCGGACAGCGCGTACCACCGGCGGTAGGTCTCGTCGATCACGCTCTCCGCGTCGCGCAGGCCGTCCGACATCCGGTGGGCGACATCGAGCAGATGCCGGCGCTCGTCGAGCAGCTCCGCGATCGGCACCGCGTCAGTGGCAACGTCCATGCGGCATCCTCCCTCTCGTACGAGACCACACAACGCGGCCGCACGCATCAACCTCGCCGAAGTTCGAGGGCGTGTGGGGGTGGTCCGCGCCGCGGGTGTCCTGTGTCCTTCCGGGGCTCGCCAGGGAGACGAGGCGGCCCTCGCGGATGTGACCCGCCCGGGCGTCCCGGACATCGCGGATCCGGTGCGGACCGGTCACGCATCACCCGGCGTCCACCGGCCGTCGCGCACCGCCGCTGTCACACCCCCGCGGCCGCCTCGTCTCCCTGGCGTGAACCTGAGCGCCGCCGAGCCGGGCCCACCGCCCGAGGAGGAGCGGGTGGACGGATTCCGAGGATTTCGCGGCCCACTGCGGGCCGCGCCTGCTGCGCACGGCCTGGATTGCCCACCGGCGACCGGCGCCTCTCCGGGGAACTGTTGCAGACCGCCCTCGCGAGGAGCTGGCCGAAGAGGCGGCACATCCGCGACGCCATGCGCGAGACGTACGTGCGGGCGGGGTTTACGTGGGGGAGGTCATGGCGCGGGTGCACGTGTGCCGGTGGAGGTGGCGTCGGCGTGGGGAGGTGCCGTACGCCCGAACGCCCCCGGGCGGCCCTGCCCGGCGACCGGTACCGGGCGGCGGACCAGGACGACGCGCTGCGCCGGGCCCTGCGCCGCCTGCCGCCGCGGCAGCGCGCCGTGGTCACGCCGCGGTACCTGGAGGGCCTCGGCGTCGAGGTGACGGCTCGCTGCTCAACTGCTCCGCGGGGGCGGTCAGGAGGCATACGGCCAAGGCCCTGCGTACCCTGACCGGCGCCCTTCCCGATGCCGGCCTGCCGCGCCGGTGACCCGGACGCCCGTCCCCGGGTGCGCCGGCCGGGTCAGGACGGGCGCGGCGCGCGGCGGTCCCGGCGGGCGGCGAGTTCCTCGTCGTCGACGAACGTGAGCATGGGCCTGCCCTGCTCGCAGAGCATCACCACGACGAAGCGCAGCCACTGGTCCGCCTGGTTGTTGCCGTCCTGGTAGTGGATGACGTCGCCGCCCGGCTCCCAGAACGACTCGCCGGCCCTGACGACCCGCTCCGGTTCGCCCTCCAGTTCGAAGAGCATCTCGCCCTCGATGACGTAACCGAACGCGGGACCTGTGTGCCGGTGCGGCGGGATGCCCGGATGCCCGGGCGGGTACTGCACGAGCAGGGTCATCGCCTGGGGGCGGTCGGGGAGGAAGGGCGGTTCCTGTTCCAGCAGCGTGGTGATGCACGACTGCCACGGGGCGGGCTCGGCGGCGGAGCGGGAGGGGCCCTGTTCCGGTTCGCTGGTGTCGTTGTCCGGCATGGTCACCGACCTCACATGGGAGAGACGCGCCGCGCACCTCGGCTGCTCGAAGCCCCTTCTCACGTTACTGCGCGGTCGGATGCGGCGCTCGGCGCGGGCCCGGGCCCCGTCCGCTACGCGGCGGCGACGAACCTGATGAGCAGCAGCGCGATGTCGTCCGTGCGCGGGGCCGTCCGGCGCGCGTGGTCGATCAGGTCCGTGGCGAGCCCGTCCATGGACTGGGGACCGGTGCGGCCGAGGCGGGCGGCGAGCCCGGCCATGGCGTCGTCGAGGTCGACACCCGGGGTCTCGACGAGTCCGTCGGTGTACAGGGCGAGGACGGTGCCCGGCTCCAGGGGGATCTCCGTGGTGGGGTAGTCCGCCTCGGGGTCGATGCCGAGCAGCAGCCCCGGAGGCACGCGGAGGACCTCCGCGTGCCCGTCCGGGCCGCACAGCACCGGTGGCGGATGGCCCGCGGTGGCCAGGAGGGCCCGGCGCTGCCGGAGATCGATCCGGGCGTACAGGCAGCTGACGAAACGCCCCGTGTCCAGGTCGACCATCTGCCGGTTGGCCTGCCGCAGCGCCTCCGCCGGTGCGGCCCCGGCGACGGCCTGGGAGCGGATGGCGGGCCTGATCCGGCCCATGAGCGCGGCCGCCCTGACATGGTGGCCCTGGACGTCTCCGATGACCGCGGCCGCGGTGGTGTCGTCGACCCGGACCAGGTCGTAGAAGTCGCCGCCGATGTCCATGCCCCGGACGCTGGGCAGGTAGCGGGCGGCGACGTCGAGTCCGGGGAGGTCCGGCAGCGAGTCGGGGAGCATCGCCGCCTGCAGGGCCTCCGCGAGTTCCTTGCTGGTGTCGTAGAGGCGGGCGCGTTCCAGCGCCTGGGCGATCAGCCCCGCGAGCGCGGTCAGCACGGTCCGCTGGTTGCCGGAGAAGTGGTGGGGCCGGTCGAAGGCCAGGACGCACAGGCCCACGGGCCGGCCCGAGGCGATCAGCGGGAGGTAGGCCCAGGCGTCCAGGCCCTCGCGGAAGGGGGCGCGCGGATAGGCTCCGAGCATCTCCTCGAAGGTGGCGAAGAAGGCCGGTACGCCCTCGGCGAGGGTCCCGAGCGCGGTCGCGGAGGTGAGCGGCGCCCCGGGGTACATCTCCGCGGGACAGGGGTTGTAGCCCCGGCAGCCGACGACCCTCAGGCCACCGTCGTCGGGAGAGAACAGGGCAAGGGCCAGGGTCCGGGCGCGAAAGGTCGGCAGCATCTCCTCCGCGACGAGGTCGACCACGTCGCCCACCCCGACGGCCTCCGAGAGCGCGGCGGCCAGATGCATCACCTGGTAGAGCTCCCCGAGGGCGATCGGCTCGCCCCGGGGCACCGTCGTCCCCGGGTGAACGGCCTTGAGCACACGGTCGCGACCGAGGGGGACGATGCGGACGCTCACCCCGGTGGAGTCGGGGTGGAGCTCGAACGCGAGCCAGCGGCCCGGCGGGACCCTCGCCGTGAAGGCCTCCGGCTTCCGGCTGACCACGGCGGCGCGGAAGCGGTCCTCGAAGGCCGGATCGGTCGACCACGACAGGGCCTGCCAGGGGCGCTTGCCGAGGAGGCCGGGGACCGTCCCGCCCAGCAGGTCGGCCGCGGACTCGCTGAGGTAGGTGATCCTGCCCTCGAGGTCGAGGGTGCCGCTGCCACCGGGCAGGCGTTCCGCGAACCGCGCCGCGGCCAGCGCCTGCGACGGTTCCCAGTCCGGGGCGGGCGGCTGGGACGCCGTCCGCGGGTGTGCCGCGGGGGTGATCGGGTGCCCCGCGTCCGCGGCGTCCCTCAGGAACCGGCCCAGACGGCGGCAGGCCGCGCCGACGCGCTCGTGGCTGGGTCCGGCGAGCTCGGCGTTGTCGCAGCAGGGCCAGAAGAGCAGAAGTGCTCCCCAGGGCGTGGAGTCGGCCAGGATCGGTGCCGCCGCCACGGCGAATTGGTACGGCATGGCGATCGCCGTGCCCGGGTAGCGACGGGCGAGTTCCTGGGGCTGGCTGAGCCACACGAGCCGTCTCTCGCGCACCGCGTCGGCCACCGGTACACGGTTGGACAGGCCCACCCCGAACCACGGCGCGAGGAAGGCCGCCGGCATGCCCGTGGCCACTTCGAGCCGCAGTGCCTCGTCCTCGGGCGCCAGCAGGAACAGCGCGCCCGCGTGGGCCCCCGTCTCACGCGCGGCGAGGTCCAACAGCCGGTCCAGTTCCGCCCGGGACGCCGGCCCGGCGGCATGCGACGGGGTGCTCGCACGCGCCCGGGCAGCGGCGTCGTCCGGTGATGCGCGCATGGCTCAACCGTACGTCCGGACCTGCCGGCCCCGCCCGGGAGCCGGCCGCGCGCTCAGCCGCCGACCCGGTACCGGCTGGTGATCGCGACGCGGTTGAAGGCGCTCATCAGTGTCGCCAGCCAGGCGACCGCCGAGACCTGGTCCGCGGAGAGCACGTCCGCCGCCGCTTCGTAGTCCGCGTCGCTCACGTGCCCGTCCGACACGCAGGCGATCGCCTCGGTCAGGCGTAGGGCGGCGCGGTCGGTGGCGGAGAAGTAGTCGGCCTCCTCCCATGCGGGCAGCACCGCGATGCGGTCGGGGTTCTCGCCCTTCTTGAGGGCGTCGCGCGTGTGCATCCGCAGGCAGAACGCGCAGCCGTTGATCTGGGACGTGCGGATCTTCAGCAGCTCGACCAGGCGCGGGTCCAGGCCCGCCTCGGCGGCGCTCTCCTCCACCGTCGAGGACAGCGCGAGAAGCGCCTTGTAACTGGCCGGGTGCTGCTTTCCGATGTTGACGCGCTGCTGCTCGGTCATGGATGTCTCCTCCTGGTGTCGAATGTGGGGTCAGCCTTGTCGAGGGGGCGCGGTCACGCACGGCGGTGTCGCTCCGGTGCGCGGATTCACACGTGCGCGATCTTCTCCGGGTTGAGGACCCTGCGGTACGCGGTGATCAGGCCGTCCTCGATCTCCACCGTGTCCACCGAGAAGACCCGGCCCTCGCGGCGGTGCACCAGGGCCGGCTCGCCACCTACCTCGACGAGGTCGATGCGGTCCGAACGCCACCGCAGCAGCACGCCCACCATCAGCCGGGCGACGCGCGCACCCCCGTGGACGACCTTGCGCGCGGTGGCGACGATGCCGCCGCCGTCGGTGACGTACACGGCCTCCGGATGGAGGCGCCGCACCAGCCCCGCCAGGTCCCCGGCCTCGTACGCGGCGCGGAACGCGGCGAGCAGCCGCTCCCGCTCCGCCCGGGACGCCTGCGGTGCGGACCGCCTCGCCCCGGCCACCTTCCGCCGCGCCCGCGACGCGAGCTGGCGGGCGGCCGGCCCCGAGGTGTCCAGCACGTCGGCGATCCGGCCGAACTCGATGCCGAAGACGTCGTGGAGGACGAAGGCCACCCGCTCCGGCGGGCTCAGTTCCTCCATGACCAGGAGCATCGCCGACCCGACGGACTCGTCGACGAGCACCGCCTCCGACGCGTCCGGTCCCGTCAGCAGCGGCGCGGGCAGCCAGGGACCCACATAGGTCTCCCTGCGGACGCGTGCGGACTTCAGGATGTCGTACGACCGCCGGGCGGCGACCGTGACCAGCCAGGCCCGGAGATCTCCTATGCCGCACAGATCCGCTCCGGCCGCCCGCAGCCACACGTCCTGGGCCACGTCCTCGGCATCGGCCACGCTCCCGAGCAGGCGGTACGCCACCCCGAAGACGGCGGGCCGGTGTGTCTCCCACTCGGCCTCGAGCACGTCGGGCTGCCTGGGCAATCGCGTGACACTCATGCTGACGTGGCCTCCTTCACCCGCACGCTCGGCGAAATCGAGATGTTTTTTATCCTGAATCAGGGTGCAGTTGTGTTCCGGGAGGGCAGCGCCGCCCCGGCCCGGGAAGAGGTGGTTCAGTCGCGCCCGAATCCGCCCCGCACGTACGAGCCCACCGCGGGGGCGTGCGCTTCGGCCTCGGCCCGCACATCGGCCAGGCTCTGTGCGGCCAGCGTCTTCCGCCAGGCCAGCTCGGCCCGCCCCATCGCGGTGTTCACCGCGCACGGGCGGCTGAAGCCGCCGGCCGGCACCCGCTCGCCGATGGTGCCGCAGCGGCGGATCTCCGCGCAGCGGAACAGGGGGTCGTCGCCCTCGACGGCGAGGACCACGTCCAGCATCGACACCGCCTCCAGTGGGCGGGCCAGCCGGAAGCCGCCCCGCGCACCCGGCACGGATTCCAGCAGCCCCGCCTTGACGAGTTGCTGGAGCTGCTTGTTCAGGTAGGACGCCGACAGATCATGGACGACGGCCAGCCGCGCGGTCGGAACCGGCTCGCCGTCCCCGAGCCACGCGAGGTTGAGCAGTGTGTGCACCGCCCACTCGACGCCCTTGCCTGTTCGCATATCTGGATAGTAAACGTCCGGATATAGGACGTCAAAGGCCGTGGCGCACGTCACACGAGCGGCGGGCGTAGGCCGGGACCGCGGCGGGCGGGACGCGCGGAAGCCGGTGCCGCCCGGTGTGGCGCGGCACCGGCTCCGGGCGTCACCTCAGGCCGAAGGCCCGGATGACGGTCTGCGCGACCGATCCCCCGGCGCGTGCCGTGGCGGTGGTGCGCAGCGACACGAACGCGGCCGAGGAAGGGGCGTGCAGGGTGGTGCGCCAGGTTCCCTGACGCTCCTTCAGGTCCTGACGGTGCCAGGACGCTCCGCCGTCGTAGGAGACCTCGAGCCGGACCGAGGACACCGCGTCCTTGGCGGACACGCCGAGCACCGAGGGCGTGATGGAGACCTCCCCGGCGCGGTGCGCCCTGCCCGAGGCGTCGAGGTCCGTGCCGTAGTCGAGCTGCACCAGCGGCACGGTCCCGGACTTCGCCGCGCCCGAGACGAAGTCCCACTGCGTCCGGGTCGTCGACGAGTACGGGCTCAGCGCCGGATCACCGGCCGTGTCGACGACGATCCGGTACGGCAGCGACTCGGCCGGCAGGTCGAAGGCGTTGACGTAGGCGCTGTCCGTCGTCAGCAAGGTGGTGCCGCCCTGGAGCAGCGAGGTCCGCGTGGTCATCGTCTCCGTTCCCGCGGAGCCCGCGTGCGGGGCTCCCGAGTCGCACCAGCCGGAGACGACCAGCGAGAGCGAGGTGTCGTCGCGCACCTGGGTGTCGCTGCCGGACATGCACGGCCGCAGGACCGGGCCGAGCCAGCGCTCCCGCTGGACACTGCCCTGCCGGTAGGACGTGGGGCTGTTCGTCGCGCCCACCCAGCCGGTGACCGAGGCGGTCTGCTGCCAGGTGGCGTCCTCCCCCGCGGTCACCCAGTCGGTGCGCCGCCCGGGGGCCATGGGCGCGAGGCCGAAGGAGTATCCCGTGGACCACTCGTACGCCGGGAAGTCCGTCCGGCGCTCCATGGCCTGCATGCCCTGCGGCTGGGCGAAGTCGACGTCGATGCGCGCCAGTCGGTCCGGGTCCGCGTGGTAGGTCACGTCCTTGGGCACGGCGCCCGCGTGGTACTTGACCAGGTCGTACAGATAGGACGGGGACGGGTGCGCCGTCGCCCGGAGCCGCACCCGGTGCTCGCGCGCCGCGGCGATCCGTGCGATCAGTGCCTCGCCCTCGTCCTTGCCCACCGAGACGACGGGCACGTCGACGGGGGCGCTGTAGTCCGGTTCCCCGTACCACTCGGTCAGTCGCCCGACCCCGTCGTTGACCACGAGCAGCAGCCTCGCTCCGGCCGCCTTCGCGGCCGATGCCTGCGCCGAGGGCGCGACCTCGGCGCTGTGGCGCACCACGGCGACCTTGCCGCGGACCGCCGTCTTCGCGAAGTCCTCGGGCGAACCGGCCCCGGCGAACACCGCGTCCAGGGTCGACGTGCCGTCGGGAAGGACGGCGCTGCCCTCCTGGGCGAGGGCGTCGTCGATCGCCGTGCCGTCGTAGGACAGGTCGAGCGGCGTCTGCTGGGCCCGCAGGCGGGTGGCGAACACGAAACTGCCGTGCCGCACCTTGGCCCCGGTCGGCTGCGCCCAGATGCTGTCGTAGCCCCGGCCGACGACCACGTTCTCCCGCATCGCGCCGTAGTCGTCCGGGCCGGGCTCGGCGGAGGTGAAGGAGCGGAAGAAGTCCAGTCTGGTGTTCACCAGCGTGCTGGGCTTCGGTGTGACGGCCCGTACCTGGTGCGCCTTCGAGGCGTCCAGGTCGACCCGCCGGTCCGTGGTCAGGTCCACCTCGGGGGCGCTCAGCAGGGCGATGCCCCGGGAGTCGGGACCGTGGGTGCCCTGGACGTCCGCGTACGACACCACCGTGTAGGTGTCGGCCGGCAGACGCAGGGTCAGCTCTCCGCTCGCGGGGATCTCGTACGCGGTGGTGGACCTGCTCAGGGCGCCCTTGAGGTGGATCCAGCCGCCCATGGGCCGGCCCGTGCGGTCCTTCATGCCGATGGCGAGGTCGTAGCGCTCCGGCTCGAGTCCGACGCCGGTGACCGTGTGCGCGACCGCCGCGCCGTCGGCGTCGCGGGCGACGACCTGGGCCGTGTGGTTGCCCCGCGCGAGGCCGGCCGGGTCGGTGGCGACCTCGACGGCGCTGCTGCCGTGGGCCGGTACGGTGACCTCGTCGGCGGAGAGCGTGAACACGCCGGCGTCGGAGGCGCCCGCCTCCACCGCGAGCCGCAACGTCACAGGCTCGTCACCGGAGTTGGTGTAGGTGACCTCCTGCCTGACGGGGCCGGTGCTCGCGTTCGGCCACGGGAGGAAGCGGAAGGCCGATCCGGTCGCGGTGACCCGGGCGCGGACCGCGGCCGCCACGTCGACGCGCCCCGAACCGCCCTGGTACGCGGTCAGGTACGGCGTCGGCCTGCTGGTGCTCATCAGGGCGTCCTTCAACCGGCCGGCCGGCCAGTCGGGATGCCTCTGCGCCAGCAGGACCGCGGCGCCGGTGACGTGCGGGGCCGCCATCGACGTCCCGCTCATCGTCGTGTAGGGACCTTCTCCCTGGCCGGCGTACTGCGACCGGGCGGCCAGGACGTCCACTCCGGGGGCGGTGAGGTCGGGCTTGAGGCCCTCGTCGCCGACGCGCGGTCCGACGCTGGAGAAGTTCGCGAGGTCGTCGGAGGCGCCGACCGCGCCCACGGTCAACGCGGCGTCCGCGACGGCCGGGGAACCGATGGTGTACGGCGTGGCCCCGCGGCCGCTGTTGCCGGCGGAGACGACGAACAGCGTGCCGGTCTCGGCGCTGAGGGCGTTCAGGCTTTGGCTCATCAGGTCCGTGCCGTCGCTGGGCTCGGAGCTGCCGAGGCTCATGTTGACGACCTTGGCGTGCTCGGTACGCGCGGCCCATTCCATGCCGCCGATGACCCAGGACTCCTGTCCCTCGCCGCGGTTGCCGAGCACCTTGCCGACCACCAGGTCGGCGCCGGGGGCCACGCCCTTCTCCCTGCCGTCCGACGCCGCGCCGGTGCCGGCGACGGTGGAGGCGACGTGGGTCCCGTGGCCGCTGCGGTCCGGCACGTCCTGGTCGGGAACGAAGCTGCGGGTGTCGACGATCCGGTCCTTGAGGTCCGGGTGGTCGGGGTCGACGCCGGTGTCGAGCACGGCGACCTTGACGCCGGCTCCGGTGTCGCCCGACTCCCAGACCTGCGGGGCCCCGATCTGCGCCGTGGTGTCGGCGAGCGCGGCCTTCGTCCTGCCGTCCAGCCAGATCTTGCCGATGCCGCCGGTGAACGGCGGGGCGGCGGCGGCCCGTCGGGACCCGGTGTCCTGCGCGGAGGTGCCGGTGCCGCCCGCGGTGAGCGCGGCCCAGGCGTCCGCCGCCTGCGACCGCTCGGCCGCGACCGCGGCACCGTCGACGGAGGGAAGCTCGCGCCGGGTCTCCGCACCGGGCAGGGCGGCGGCACCGCGGCGGAGGGCGGCGGAGTTCCCGCCGGTCATGATCAGGGGCAGCCGCGGGGCGCGCGCGTCGTCGTAGCCCTGCGCTATCAGCGCGGTGACGTTGAAGAGCCGCTTGTCGAGGCGGTCCGCGGCCACGTAGGCGAGTGCCGCGTCCGGGTAGACATAGGTGTCGCCCCCCTCGGTGACGATCCGCACCGAACCCGAGGCTCCGGGACGACGCTCGACGCTGATCGTGTCACGCCCGCCTCCGGTCCCCGGAGTGACGACGACCTTGTCCCCGGTGACGAGGGTCACCGTTCTCACCGAACCGCCCCCGGGGACCGCCGGCCCCTCCGGCGGTGCGGCGGACGCAGCCGCACCCGCCGACGCGGGACTCAGGAGCGTGATGAGTACGGCGGACGTGGTGCCCAGAGCCGCCAAGCCCGTTCTTCGAGCCGTGGAGAAGAACACTGTTCCTCCTTGCGATTTCCTGGGCGAATACGATCACATCCTTGAGATTTCGAAAAGATCTTGACAGATTCCAACAGATGGGCAGGACGAAAGAGTTGCGGCACCGCGCCGGGAGACGCATCCGGTGCCGGGACCGGGCGCGGACCGGTGCCCGGGGCGAGGCGCCGTCGGCCCGCCCCGGGCAACGGGCACCGGGGTCAGTCGCCGACGCGGGGCGGGGTGCGCGTGCCGTGCACCCGCTCGGCGTGAACGGCGTAGGCGTGCCGTGCGGCGCCCGTCAGCCCCGAGCGCTGCGGCTCGGGCAGTTCGGCGAGCAGCGCCTCGACGACCTCCGGGTCCGCCTCGTACATCGCCATCCCCAGGGCCAACGGCAAGGTCTCCTGCGGGGTCCTGGCCATCCCGTGCTCTCCGAGTTGCCGCCACTCGGCCGCCGTGACGTACCGCTCGGCGAGCGGGAGTATCTCCTTCTCCTCCAGCGCCAGATGCTCCAGGAGCGCGGGCAGCAGCCGGTCGAGGGCGTCCGCGAGCCGCCCGCCGTCGAGCGCGTCGGCTCGCCACCCCGGCAGCAGCCCGGTCACCTCGCCGTAGGCCTCCTCGATGGCGGCGTGCTGCTCCTCCATCGTGGGCACGACGGCCGTCGCCCGGTCGCCCGCGCGCTCCAGCAGCCGCGGCCAGAGCAGCAGGTCCTCGCACTCGTGGTGCAGGTGCAGGACGGAGCACACCTGCTCGGCGTGGGCACCGACCGTCTCCGCGCGCTCCACGTCGCCCGGCGCGACGTCGCGCACCAACCGGGGCAGGAGGCGGAACTCCCGGCGCAGCATGGTGTGTGCCATGTACATGTCCCGGACGTCCGCCATGGGCTCGTTCCCCGGAGTCACTTGATACCTCGCTTGCCGTGGGCCCCTTCGGGAACCACTGTCGGTGGGCCGCCGCCCCGGTCGGGACGGCGGCCAGGGATCGACCGGTCGGTCAGAGGGAGCCGCCGGGCTTGAGGGCCGCGGCGATGCGCGTCACGCGGCCGCCCAGGTAACGGGCGGCCTCGAGACGGCTGGGGTCCGGCAGGTCGGCCCCGTTGTTGGACGGGTGCGACGGGCCGTAGGGGTTGCCGCCGGCGGCGAAGAGCAGCGGGTCGGTGTAACCGGGGGCCGCGATCAGGCCGCCCCAGTGGTAGAAGGTGTTGTTCATCGCGAGGATCGTGCTCTCCTGGCCGCCGTGGGCGTTCGCCGCGGAGGTGAAGGAGGCGTAGACCTTGTCGGCGAGCTTGCCCTGCGCCCACAGGCCACCGGTCTGGTCCAGGAACTGCTTGAGCTGCGCGGCCGGCAGGCCGTAGCGGGTCGGGGAGCCGAACAGCACCGCGTCCGCCCAGTCGAGGTCGTCGAGCTCGGCCTGGGGGATCTCCTGCGAGGTGCGGTGGTTCTCGGCCCACACCGGGTTGCCGTTGATCGCGGCCTCGGGCGCGAGTTCCGCCACGCGGCGGAGCCGGACCTCGGCCCCCTCCTTCTGTGCGCCTTCGGCGATCGCCTGCGCCAGGCTGCGCACGGATCCGGTGGCCGAGTAATAGATGATGGCGACGCGTGTCACGTCTTCACTCCTTGCTGCGGGAATGCCGCTGCTCCCCTGGGCGCGGATCGGCGAAGGCGCCCTGGGGAGGCCGGCACGAGGTTCTGACCTCGTGCTCAGCACCGTAACGGAATGTGCGTACGCAAGCAACCATCCCTTTCGCGCCTATTCGGTCACGCTGCGCACTCCTGAGACGCGGCCCTCGCCTCCGGTCCGCGCGACGACCGTGCCATGTCCCCCGGTGTGCCGGTCCTCTTGTGTCCCCCGGCGCTCCGGGCCGGACCGGAACCGGCAGAACCGGCCGGAGGGTCACCGGCAGACGGCCGGCACACGCCGATCCCCACCGGGCATCACCGGGGACTCCGCGAGAACCCCGGTCAGGACAGTCAGGTCACCCGCATGACCCTCGAAGCTCCCCTGGACTCCGACGGGGAGCGCTCCTGGCGTGCCTGATGCGGGTCGTCGTCGCACTGCCGAAGGCGCTGGACGACGACCTCCTCAAGGCGACCGGACTGACGCTCTCCGAGTGCACGGTGCTGATGCGCCTGTCCGAAGCCGATGGCGGCGAGCTGCGCATCGGCGACCTCGCGTCGTCGACGGCACTGTCCCTCAGCCGCATCTCGCGCATGGTGAACTCGCCCCAGGCGCGCGGCCGGGTGGGGAAAAGGCGGCACGACCACGACGCCCGGGGGTGGGCGACGAGCCTGACGGACGAGGGCCTGCGCCGCCTGGAGTCGGCCTACCCGGCGCTGCTGCTGAGTGCCCGCCGTCGCGTCGTCGATCATGTCCACTGCGACGCGGCGGCCATGACGGTACATCAGATCCGGCGGATCGCGTCCGTGCTGGAGTGAGGCGGGCCCCGGCACGGCCCGGCCGCGCCGCGTGAAGCGGTGCGCGTCATTCGGTACGCGTCATTCGGTGCGCGTCATTCGGTGCGCGTCATTCGGTGCGCGGCGGACGGCGCAGCAGGAACACCCCCACGGCGGCCGACACCAGGATGACGTACATCGTGAAGGCCACCCCCGCGTCCCGCAGCCCGAGAGCGAGGGTGAGGGCTCCGACGCCGACCACCGGTACCGAGATGCCGACGTAGGCGACGACGAAGAAGGCCGAGATCGTCGCACCGCGGTGCTCGTCGGGGGCCACCGCGCTCACGCCGGTGAGGCCGGCGCGGAACGACATGCCCTGGCCGAGGCCGCCGACCAGGGCGCCCACGACCAGCACCGGCAGGGACTCCGCCACCAGCGAGACCGCGACCAGGGCCATGCCGGTCGTCAGCACCAGGCACCCGGCCGGCAGTGCGCGCCGGACACCCAGGCGCCCCATCAGCATCTGACCGGCGGTGGAGGCGCAGAACACGGAGAAGACGACGAGGCCGGTGACGGCCAGATTGTGCTCGCCCAGCGTCAGGGCGAGGAAGCTCGGCGCCACCGCGGTGAACAGGCCGAGCATGGAGAAGCCGGCGAACGCGGCCAGCCCGGCCGGCACGAAGGCCGCGCGTGTCTGCGGTGGGACGACCATGCCCTGCGGGCGAAGCGGCGGACGCGGGCTGCGGACCGCCACCGTCTCGGGCAGGGCACGCGTGACGGCGAACGCCGCCAGCAGCAGGGCGATGTGTGCCACGAAGGGCAGCCGGAGAGGCCACGGCGCGTACTGCGCCAGGATCCCCGACAGCAGGGGCCCGCACCCCAGGCCGCCCATGTTGGCGGCGGTGGCCGCGAGTCCCGCCCGCGCGCGCAGGCCGGGGGGCGCGAGTTCGAGTACGGCGGCCGTCCCGGCGCCGCTGAGCAGTCCGGCGGAGAAGCCCGACAGCAGGCGCCCCGCGAACAGCAGCGGCAGGCCGTTCTGGAACAGGAAGCACACCGCGCTCAGCAGCGACAGCCCCAGCGCGGTCAGCAGCACCGGGCGCCTGCCGAGGACGTCCGAGAAGTCGCCTGCGACCAGCAGGGCGGCGATCACTCCGATCGCGTAGACCGCGAAGACGACCGTGACGACCAGTTCGGAGAACCCGATCTCCTCCCGGTAGAGGCCGTAGAGCGGGGTCGGCAGGGTGGTCCCGGCCATACCGACCGCGAAGACGCCGGCCGCCGCGACGTACGCGCTCCGTGCACTGCGCTCCCCGGGCGCTTGCTTGATCACGCCTGCCACGTTAGCTGACGGACCGTCGGATCCGTCGCGACGAGCCCGCCCGGCGGGCCGTGGTCGCGGGAGGCGCAATCCTTGGCGGCGGGGACGGTGACGTGCGAAGCTGCCGGGCCATGAACCGAACCCCCGGCCCCCGTCTCGACGCACAGACCATCGACCGCGCGGCCGGGGTGCTGCTCGGCGCGGCCGTGGGCGACGCGCTGGGTGTGCCGTACGAGTTCAAGGCGACGCTGCGTGAGGACCAGCGGCCGGGCATGATCGGCGGCGGCCTGGGTCCGTACGAGCCGGGCGAGTACTCCGACGACACCCAGATGCAGGTCTGCGTCGCCCAGGTGGCGGCGACCGGGGCGGACCTGCGCGGCCCCGAGGCCCTGGACGCGATCGCCGCCGGCTTCCAACGCTGGCTGAGCGAAGGCGCCAGCGACGTCGGCAACCAGACCCGAACGGTTCTGGGCGCCGCCGGACGGCTGCCCGGAAGCCCCGCGGAAGCACTGCGGGAGGCCGCGCGCCGGTACGCCGCGGGGCACCGGCTCACCGCGGGGAACGGCTCGTTGATGCGGACCGGGATCGTGGCCCTCGCGCACCTCGGCGACCCCGCCGCGATGGCCGAGGCCGCCACCGCCGTCAGCGCGCTCACCCACCCCGACCCCGACTGCGCCGACGCCTGCGTCCTGTGGTGCTCCGGCATCCGCACCGCCGTACTGCACGGCACCTTCGACGGCGTGCACAACGGCCTGACCCTGCTCCCGCCCGAACGCCGCCAGACATGGGCCGACCGGCTGGACGAGGCACAAACCCACCCCCCGCACCACTTCGCCAACAACGGCTGGGTCGTCCACGCGCTCCAGGCCGCCTGGTCGGCCATCACCCACACCACCGTCCCCGAACTGAACCCCGCCCAAGGCCACTTCCCCGCCCAGCACCTGCGCCACGCCCTGGAAGCGGCCGTGCGGGCCGGCACGGACACCGACACCGTCGCGGCGATCACCGGCGCCCTGCTCGGCGCACGCTGGGGCTGCTCCGCCATCCCCCTGGACTGGCAGCAGGCCGTCCACGGCTGGCCGGCCCTGACCGCTCCGGACCTCGTCCGGCTGGCAGTGCTCACCGCCCGGAGCGGGAACGACGACAACACCGGCTGGCCCTCGGCACCCCGCCTGCCGGCCGCCGGCCACGCCGGCTTCGCCGTTCCCCACCCGCACGACCCCGGAGTGCTGCTGGGCGCCCCGGGCACCGAGCCGGTCCCGGTCGCGGCCGTGGTGTCGCTGTGCCTGCCGGGGACGCCGGCGGACCCGCCCGATGCCGGCGTGGAGCACATTCGGGTGTGGCTGCCGGGCGGTCCGGGAGGCGACGCCGGCCTCCCCTATGTGCTGGACCAGGCCGCCCGCCAGGTACTGCGGCTGCGCCGCGCCGGCAAGCCGGTCCTGCTCCACTCGGCCGCCGGGCCGACCGGGGCGTCCGCCGTCGCCGCCGTCTACGGCCATCTGATCGGCGGCGTGCCGGACGGGTCGCTCCCCGTACCGGGCCACCCCGAACTGCACGCCGCGGTCCGGCTGCTGACCTCGGCGCCCGCTCCTGACGCCCCGTACGACGCCGGTGCCCCCGCGACGCCCCTACCGGCGGCGCGCACCGCCGCCCCGCAGGAGGACGGCGCCGACGAGGACGGCGCCGAGGAGCAGCCGGAACTCGACAGGGAGCGCCCGCGGCTGCGCGAGGAGGCCCTGCCCCGGGTGCGCGGACTGCTGCTCGGTCTGGCTCTCGGCGACACGCTGGGCAGCGCCCGTGATGCGCTGCCGGACCGCGGCCCGCTGCCCGCCGGAGCCGGCACCCGGTCGGCCTGCCTGACGGTCGAGGGCATCATCCGCGCCGCTGGTGGCCTCCCGTCGGCCGTGCGGAACACCGACGGCAGCTGGGCGGCCCTCCGGGGGGACGAGGTCCCCGATCCGGACGCCCCGCGCACCCGGCGCCCCGTACCGGCCGAAGCGCGCGGCACCGAAGCGGCGCTTCTCGCCGCCGCCCTCCCCGTCGCCGTCACCGGAGCCGTTCACGGTCCGGCACAGGCGGCCGTCCGGGCACGGGAGATCGCCGCCCACCCCGCGGCGGCGCACGCGGCCGTGCTGCTCCACCACTGCCTGACCGGCGCCGTGGACGTCCAGGAACCCCTGTTCGCCGAGCAGTCGCAGGTGCACATCGCCGTGCGCGCCGGTCTGGACGCCCTCGGTGACAGCGGCGCCACCGGCCACCTGCACACCGCCTTCCGCCAGGCCGCCGACGACCCGGCCGACCCGCGACGGCTCGCGGCGCTCGCCCCGGACGCCACCGCGTTCTCGGCGCTGCGCGGCGCCCTCTACTGCGCCGCCTCCCTCCCGCACCGGCACCAGGTCGGCGAGGCACTGCGCCTCGCCGCCGCGGCGCCCGACGGCGCGTCCGTCGCCTGTGTCACCGGCGCCCTGCTCGGTGCCGCGCACGGCGCGCGGGCCCTGCCCGCCGGCCTGGCCGGACGCCACGAACTCGCCCCGGTCCTGGACGCCCTCGCCCACGACCTCGTCGCCGCGTACAGCTGAGCAGCCCCGCCCTTCACCGCCCGGTGCGGGCCCCGGTGCGAGACGGGCCGCGGCCCGGCAGCGCGGTGGGCCCCCACCGCGGATGCGGTCCGTAGCGGCGGCGCCAGTGGTCGGTGCCCTGCTCGATGCGAGACTGCTGCAGGATGTCGTGTGCTCGGCCTTCGGCCGCAGGGTCAGGTTTCGGCCACCCCTGGCGTCGGTGCAGGAGGTCCGCAGTTCGCAGGGGCCGCAGTGCCGTTCGGCGAAGCG
>NZ_JARAVM010000054.1:0-38951 GCF_033792735.1 Streptomyces sp. PA03-3a | reverse complement strand
CGCCAGGAAGCTGTCCTGCGGCGTGACCGTCTACGGCCACACCGGCACCGTCCAGGGCTTCTACACCTACGCGTTCACCACCGCCGACGGCAAGCGCAGTATGACGTCCATGGCGAACACCTCCAACAACGGCACCGTCAACACCGTCCTCGGCGGCACCCTGGAGGCCGCGTTCTGCGGCACCACCACCGCCAAGGCCACCACGCTCAAGACCACCGAGGACGAGACCTTCACCGAGGACATAGCCCCCCAGATCGTCCGCCACAACCGGTAGTCACCACCGCCGGTGGTCACCGTGCCCGGTGGTCACCGCGCCCCGGTTGAACCGGACCGCCGCCGCGTACCCGCACATCGCCCGGCGGGTGCGCGGCGGTTCCTCGTGCCGGGACGTGTCGCCGAACGCACCACCCCTTCCCTGGATCGGACTGGTGTCGCTTCCGGCGGCGGCGCTCCTCTTCGACGGGGACACGCCGTTCCCCGGCTGGTACGCCCTCGTGCCCGTGCCCATGCCCGTGCTCGGCGCCGCGCTGGTGCTGGCGGGCGGCTGCCGGCCCACCCGGTCCGGTGCGGGACTGCTGTTGTCGCTGCGTCCCCTCACCTGGGTGGGCGGCCTGTCCTACGGCTGGTACCTGTGACACTGGCCGGCGCTGCTGATCCTGCCGGCCGCGCTGAACGGCAGCTGACCGTAGGGTTCACCCTGCTCTGCGCGGCCGAGTCCTACGCAGAGGCCATCACACCCGTACTGGACCAGACGATGAGCACCCTCTACGGAACCGACCTGAGCCGGCACCCGGAACCGGTCCGTCCGCGATAGGCCACCGGGCGCGGCCGCCACCGGGGGTGCGCCGCCGTCAGCCCGTGAGGAGATCGCCCACGGCGGCGATGCCGCCGGTGATCGCGTGCCGACCGGTGTTGCCGAAGCCGAGTACGAGGCGCGGCTCTCCTGCCGGGTCCGGTGCCGTGCGGTGAGCGGCCATCGCGTAGAGGCCCACCTGTCGGGCCCGTGCCGCGGCGACGACCCGTTCCTCGTCGCGGCCCGGGCCGAGGTGGGCGACGGCGTGGAAGCCGGCTGCCAGGCCGGTGAGCCGCACGCCGGGGGCGTGCGCGGCGAGCGCCTCGACCAGGGTGGCGCGCCGGGCGGCGTACTCGGCGCGCATGCGGCGCAGGTGGCGGTCGTACCGGCCGGAGGTCATCAGATGGGCGAGGGCGACCTGGTCGAGGGTGGGTGATCCGCGGTCGTCGGAGGCCTTGAAGGCGACGACGGCTTCGTGGAGGAGAGGTGGGCAGAGCAGCCAGCCGAGCCGGAGGGCCGGCGCGAGGGACTTGCTGACGGTCCCTACGTTCAGTACGCGGTCGGGGGCGAGGCCCTGGAGGGAGCCGACGGGGTCGCGGTCGTAGCGGAACTCGGCGTCGTAGTCGTCCTCGATGACGAAGGCGTCGCGGCGCTGCGCCCAGTCGATCAGTGCGCGCCGCCGCCGGGCGGTCATCACGACGCCGGTCGGCCACTGGTGCGCGGGGGTGACCAGGACCGCCCGCGCGCTGCCGGCCTCCAGGGCCCGCACGTCGACGCCGTCCTCGTCGACGGGCACCGGTACGGCGGTCATCCCGGCGTGCGCGGCGGCGCGGGACGTCGCGCCGGGCGCGCCGGGCTCCTCGTAGGCGAGCGTGGTGACGCCGCGGGCGGCCAGCGCTCGCAGGGCCAGGGCGAGGCCCTGGGCGTAGCCGGAGCAGATGACGGTGCGTTCGGGGTCGGCGGCCGCGGCCCGCACCCGGCGCTGGTACCCGGCGACGACCTCGCGCAGCATGGGCGCCCCGTGCGGGTCGCCGTAGTCGAGGGCGGCGGTCGGCAGGGTGCGGGCCGCCTCGCGGATCGCCCAGAGCCAGTCGGCGAGCGGGAAGGACGCGAGGTCGGGGACGCCGGAGCGGAAGTCGGCGAGGAGCCGCGGCCCGGGACCGGGCGACCTGGTGGGCGTGGCGGGCGCGGGCTGGGGGCAGGCGCGGGCGGCGACGGTGGTGGCGGCACCGACACGGCCGGTGAGATAGCCCTCCGCCTGGAGCTGGGCGTAGCAGTCCTGGACCAGGCCTCGGGAGACCCCGGCACGGCGGGCCAGTTCGCGGGAGGACGGCAGGCGTTCGCCGACCTGGAGGCGGCCGGCCCGTATGGCGTCCCGGATCTGGCGCTCCAGCTGCGCGCGCAGCCCCTCGGCGCTGTTCCGGTCGACGGCGAGCAGCAGTTCGGGCGACAGACCGGACCACTGGAGCGGCATGGAAATGGAGCTTACCGGGGGACCGGCCGGCTCGTAGCGTCAACGGCATGACCACGCCGCCCAGCATCCCGCCCACCGGCACCGCACAGCTCCCGGACCCCGCTTCCGCCTCCGCCCGCCCCCCATTGATGACCCGTCAGCTGCTGCTGCGCTTCGCGACCGTCGTCGGCGCCTCCGCCAGCTTCTTCCTGCTGCTCTCGGTGGTGCCGCTGTACGCCCAGCGCAGCGGCGGCGACGCCGGCCTGGCAACGGGCGCCCTGATGCTGGCCACCGTCGGCGGCGAGTTGGTCACCCCACGCCTGGTGGGCCGCTACGGCTACCGCACGGCGCTGGCCGCGGGGCTGGTCCTGCTCGGCGCGCCCGCACTGGTGCTGACCGCCGGGGACGGCATGGTGTGGATCGTCGCGATGTGCCTGCTGCGCGGGCTCGGCTTCGCGCTCACCGTCGTCGCGGGCGGCGCCCTGACGGCGTCGCTGATCCCGGCCGAACGGCGCGGCGAGGGGCTGGCACTGGCCGGGATCGTGTCCGGCGTACCGTCCCTGGTGGGCCTGCCGCTGGGTGTGTGGCTGGCCGGGCACGTGGGGTTCACCCCGGTGTGCGTGGCCGGCGGGGTGGTGGCGCTGGCCGCGGTCGTGGTGGTGCCGGCGCTCCCGGGGCGGGAACGGTCCGCGGGCCGGGACGGCGGAGTGGTCGCGGGCCTGCGCACCGGGGCCCTGGCCCGGCCCACCGCGGTGTTCGCGACGACCGCGCTGGGGGCGGGGATCATCGTCACGTTCCTGCCGGTCGCCGTCCCCGCGTCGCTGTCCGCCCTGGTGACGGTCGCGCTCTTCGCGCAGCCCGCCACGTCCACCGTGGCGCGTTGGTTCGCCGGTCGGTACGGCGACCGCCACGGCCCGGCCCGCCTGGTGCTGCCCGGCCTGCTGGCGTCGGCCGCCGGCCTGCTGCTGACGGCGGCGACGGGCAGCCCGGTGGCGGTGCTCGCCGGCGTCACGCTGTTCGGAGCGGGCTTCGGGGTGGCGCAGAACGCGACGCTCACACTGATGTACTCCCGGGTCCCGGAGTCCGGGTACGGCACGGTCAGCGCGCTGTGGAACGTCGCCTACGACGGCGGCATGGGCGTGGGCGCCCTCGCCTTCGGCGTGACGGCGGCCCACACCGGCTACCCGGCCGCCTTCGCTCTGGCCGCCGCCGCGACGCTCGTCGCCCTGGCCCCGGCCTGGCGCGACCGCTGAACCCGGCTGGCGCACGGACACGGACACCGCGACCTGTCCGGCAAGGGCAACGACCTGGCCGTGGTGACCGTACCGGGCACCGCTGCCGACGCGCTGACCTGGTCCGACGACCACCACCCGGACCAGCCCGCGCACGCCAGCCTGAAGTTCGCCGGCGGCAGGAACCCCGCGAACGGCTCCTACCTGACCACCGGGGCCAAGGCCCCGCTGAACGCCGAGACGTTCAGGTCCGGGTACACCTTCGAGACGTTCGTGCGGATGCCACTCGACTGGGACGCCGGCAGGAACGGCAACGCGTCGATCCTCAGCCGCCGGGGCTCGGCCGGGGCCGCCGGGAAGCACGGCAAGAACACCGACCCCGATGAGCCCCTGGCCCAGTTCGCCATCACGAACAACGGCCGCGAGGCGCAGTTCAATCACTACCCGCTGAACAACACCTACCCGACGACCAACTGGGGTCACGGCATGGTGGAGCTCAAGTGGTGGCACGTCGCGGTCGTCAACGACGGCCGCTACACACGGATGTACGTCGAGGGCGCGCCGGTCGCCGACAACCCGAAGCGGGTGTCGCAGGGCCTCACCACGCTCGGACTGCCGTGGCTGGTGGGCGGCCACGAGTACGCGGGCGCCGTCGACGTCGTCTTCCACGGCAACGTCGGTGACATCCGCATCGTGAACCGCCCGCTGTCCGTGGACGAGTTCCTCACCGCCTAGCGGGGCGTTCACTCCCGCCTCCGGCCTGGCGGCCGGAGGCGGGAGGAACCCGGCGGTGGGGTGTTGTCCGAGCGCGATCCGAGACGGCCGGTGCGAGCATCCGGGGGTGCCTCCCGCGGCTCCCTCAGAGGCTGCGCGCGGTGATGTCACCGTGCGGGGTGGTGGCGTGGATGTGGAGTGCGGTCGCGCCGTCGTTCTTCAGGGCGTTGCTGACGCGGCCGTGGCCGGCGCCGGCGTCCAGGGCGGCGGACACGCCGGCGGCGGCGGTGACCGTGATGTCGCCCATCTGGGTGCGGAGTTCGACCGTGCCGCGGACGGCTTCGGCGACCCGGATGTCGCCCCGTGCCGTGCTGATGTTCGCGGGGCCGGTGAGCCGGCCGATCTCGACGTCGCCGTCGACCGCTGTGAGGCGTACCCCGGCGGCCTCGTCGATCTTGATCTGGCGGTAGGCGCCGTCGAAGTCGACGTCACCGAGCCTGCCGACGCCGCGCAGTTCGCAGCCGGCGGCCTTGCCCTGGATGTGGGAGCCGGTCGGCAGCTGAACGGTGACCTCCAGGGATCCCGAGGGGCCGAGCAGCCGGTTGCCGGACTCGGGGGTGTGGATCTGCAGGACGCCCTCGATGAAGGTGACGGTGGTCTGCTCGGCAGTCCGGACGTCGCGGCTCTTGGAGGGGTCGGCGGGCAGGACCTCGACGGTGGTGTCGGCGCGGTCGGCGGCGATGAACCGGACGCGTCCGGCGGGGATGTCCAGGACGGCGGAGATGGCGGCGGTGGTGGCGAACTTCTGCATCATGCTCTCCCGTGCTCGCTGACTGTTTCTGACATTGGAAACGCTACGTTGCTTTCCAAATAATGGCAACGTTCTTGTTGCGTCAAGTCACTGTCCTTGCAGGTAGAGTGGGGGAAATCGTTGCAACGATCCTGCGGATAACGCAACGTCGGCCCTGCCGATCATTGCAATGGTCGGTGAGTGAACGCTATGGTGCGGGAAGCGGGAACATCGCGAGGGATCACCAGGGAGATCACGATGCCGGGAGGCAGGCTCACCCAGCAGGAACGCCAGCAGATCGCGTCGGGGCTCGCCGACAGCCTCCCGTACGCCGAGATCGCCCGGCGCCTGGACCGGCCCACCTCGACGGTCACGCGCGAGGTGATGCGCAACGGCGGCCCCACCTCATACCGCGCCGACCTGGCCCACCGGGCCACCGAGCGCCGCGCCCACCGGCGCAAGCCCGCCGCCGTCAGGGGAGCGCAGTCGGCCCCTCAGGCGCACGGACGGGACGCGGAGGCCGTGGCCGAGTACGAGGAGACGTTCACCACGGTCATGATGGCCTCGGGTCTGAACAAGATGGGGGCCCGGGTGCTGACGTGCCTGTTCACCACCGACGCGGGCAGTCTGACAGCGGCCGAGCTCACCGAGCGCCTCCAGGTCAGCCCGGCGTCCATCTCCAAGGCGATCGCCTTCCTGGAGAGTCAGAGCCTGGTCCGCCGGGAACGCGACGAGCGCCGCCGGGACCGCTACCTCGTCGACGACGAACTCTTCTACCAGGCGACCATCGCCAGTGCCCGGGCCAACGACCGGCTGGTGGCGACCGCGCGCCAGGGCGTGGCCGTCCTCGGCCCCGACACCCCGGCCGCCGCCCGCCTGGAGAACATCGCCCGCTTCCTCGACTTCATCAGCGAGAGCATCACCCGCGCCGCGGAACAGGCGCGCGAAGTCCTCCACACCGCACCCGGCACCACCTCGCACGACTCCGCCCGGCCAGGTCATCCGGGGCGCGGATAGTCAGCGCTCCGGAATCGGCGTCCGTGACGCCCGCCGGGAGGATGGCCCGTGGACCTCCTCGCACTGCGTTGTCGGACGCCAGGGCTAGGTTGAGCGCGAGTCCATGAGGAAGCGAAGGGAGCCCGACGGATGGGTGCCAGCGGGTGGAGCTATGTCACGCCGTACCGCGGGAGCGCGGCAGCGAGCCTGGAGGCTCTGCAGAGAGAGGTCTTTGCGCAGAGCTACGGCGACGGCGAGGAGTACGGCACCATCGAGGAGCTGTACGCCGATGACGAGTTCATGGAGGAAGAGGGAACCCACTCGATTCTGGACGTTCGTCGCGTCGTCGAGTCGACCAGGCCGCCACGGAAGTTCGATGAGGAGGACTACTTCACCGTCCGGCCGCTGGCCCCTGCGCGGCTGCTGAGCCATTTCGGTACGGATCGCCCTACCGTCCAGCAGTACGAGGACGCGATGGCTCAGTCCTACGCGTTCATGGACGCTCGACGCCGGGACGATCGAGACACAAGTCTGCTCGGGGAGCACGAGATGCGCTGGACCGGCCTCTACGTGCTCCTTCACACCGACGACCAGCCCACTCACGTCGGCTTCTTCGGATCTTCCGGAGACTGACTTGGCACCGTGTGACCCGAGGCCCGTGATCGTTCCGTGGACGCAGGTCGCGATTACGGAACGACCTCGCGCCGGCTTGGGGGAGCGCGGTCGTCACCGGGTTTCGGTGCTCAGGTCCCGGATGTGCCAGTCGATTCCGCGCTCACAACGAGTCCTCGTAGGCCTCGCGGACGGATGCGGGGATGCGCCCGCGGTCGTTGACGAGGAAGCCGTTCGTACGAGCCCAGACGCGTACGGGGCTGTCCTCGTGGCGAGGATCGAGGCGCCGTGCCCGTCCCGGCCCGCTCCAGTCACCCGAGGAGACGCCCTCCAGGTGGTCCGCCACCTCGCGGAAGAAGGCGAACAACGAGGGATATGCATGCTCTTCGGGGTCCGAGCTCCTGCTCCATGACCCGACGGTTCCGGTGCGCGTGTTCAGGAAAATACCGTAATGGCCGTCGGTCTCCGCAGAGACGGGAACCCATTCCTTGCGCCAGGACGGGTGCTCAGGGTCCGGGGAGGGCTGCATCTCCTCCGTGGCCATCTTGTGGCGGTAGACGCGCTCGATATCGGTGAGTCCGAGCAGGAGCCCGCCGCTGGGGAGGACACCCTGGCACCCCAGTGCCACGAGAGGCGATCGGACCTCGGGTCGCCTCCCGGCATCGATGTCGTTCACCAGAAGCCACCGACGCATCTCTCTCGGCAGTTTCACACCCATCCGCGCTTCGGCCTCACTGATGGCTGCCTCTGTCCCCGGGCCGCCGAGAGCATCGAAAACGACAGGCCTGTGCTGCTCCAGCCATGTGGTCACCCGGCGCCACGCCTGCCGAGCGTCTTCTGCTTCGGACCTCAGGACTCCGCTCACGGGCGACGCCTCACCCGGAGGAAGCGACCGCTGATCTGTCATAGTCGGACCGTATGCGGAACCACTGACAACGAATGACTTTCGCCCGCGCCCATGCGTGCCGGCCATGGCGTTCGGCCACGCCCTCCCCACGGAGAACTCCTGGAACCCGCCCCAGGTCTGCCTCGTGCACCCGACTTGATCGGGCACAGGATGTCGGGTCCGGCGCGACAGGCGCCGCCTAGCGTGGTGGTCGTCAAGAGGAAGGAGTCCGGGCGTGCTGGAGCGGCTGAACCAGGCCATGGAGCACATAGAGCGCCGTCTCGACCAGGACATCGAGGTGGACGAGCTGGCACGCATCGCGGCCACCTCGGAGTACCACCTGCGCCGGATGTTCTCCGCGCTCGCGGGCATGCCGCTGTCGGAGTACATCCGGCGCCGTCGGCTCACCCTCGCGGGTGCCGAGGTGCTCGCCGGGCGGGAGACGCTGCTGGCCATCGCGGTGCGCTACGGCTACGGCTCCGGCGAGGCGTTCGCGCGGGCGTTCCGCGCCATGCACGGTATCGGACCGGGTGACGCCCGCAGGACCGGCGCGGAGCTCAACTCCCAGTCCCGGATGGCCTTCCGACTCACCGTCGAAGGGAGCAGCAGCATGCGATACCGCGTCGTGGACAAGGCGGACTTCGCCGTCGTCGGCCTCAAGGCCCGGGTGCCGCTGGTGCACGCCGGGCCGAACCAGGCGATCATCGATTTCGTCCGCGGGATCGACCCGCGGCTCCAGGAGCGCCTGGAGAAACTGTCGGACCAGGAGCCGCACGGCATCGTCGCGGTCTGCGACGACCTCGACCCCAGCCGCGCCGAGGGCACCGAACTCGACTACTACCACGCCGTGATCACCTCGGCGGCCGCTCCCGAGAGCACGACGACGCTGGCCGTCCCGGCCGGCACCTGGGCGGTCTTCACCACCTCCGGGCCCGCGCCGCGAGCCGTCCAGGAACTGTGGCGGGACGTCTTCACCGAGTGGTTCCCGTCGAATCCGTACCGCAGCCGCACCGGCCCCGAGATCCTGCGCATCCGCCTGTCGCCGGACAAGACCGAGGCCGACGCCGAACTGTGGCTCCCGGTGGAGCCCGAGCGCGGCTGACGAAGGGCAGGCCGTCAAGGCGGGCGTGCGCGAGCGTTCCGGCCGGCCTTTCGGGCCGGCCGGAACGCTCGGTCGCAGCGGCGATCAGGATCGCCCCACGGCAGCCGGACGGCGGGCCGCCTCACGCGGTGACCTTGGCGATGAACGCGGCGAGGTTCGCGACGGTCCGCTGGATCTTCTCCTCCAGGGTGAGCGTCTCGTGCAGCCGCGCGCCGACACCCGCGTCCTTCTTGCCCCGTACGTACAGCGGGCAGGCGAGGTCGCTGCACATGTAGGCCCCCACGGTGTTGCCCTGCTGCCCGGCTTTGCCGGTCTTCGCGGCGACCATGAGCGAGACGCCCCCGGAGTGCGTGGTCAGGCACATGGAGCACATGCTGAGCCGCGCCTGCCCGGCGGCGGCGCTCGAGGCGCGCAGGGCCAGTGCCACCGCGCGGCCGTCCAGCTCGGCGACGAGATAGGACCGGTCGGGCGCCTGGGGGTCGCGCCAGCCGAGGAAGTCCAGATCGTCCCAGGGCTGCTCGGCCAGGTCCCGGGGCACGTGCAGGCGCTTCGCCTCGCCCTTGCTGCAGTTCACGAAGGCGCGGCGGATCTCTGACTCGGTGAGTGGCTTCATGAACGGCAGGCTAGTTTGCCTAAACATATTAGGCAAATAATTAAGAGATGCAGCTCCGAAGCGATGGCGCACCGGCCCAGGTGGCTGGAGAAGGGCCTTCCGGGCCGGACAGGGCTGCGCCGCCCGCGGCCGCCCGCCGGAGCGCGTGCTTACGCGGCGGGCGGCCACCGGGCGCGGTGCTTAGGCTGTGTCGTCACATGCCCTCCCCCGACCTTCGGCCGGGGGTACCCCACTCAGCGACGCCTGGCACGGCACTCCCCCGGCTCCGCTGGGAGGTGCCCCCACGCTGCGTTGTCGAATCGTCCGAGTAGCCCACTACGAGGACGATCCTCCGCCTTGCGATGCACCGCACCTGGGGGCCCCTCCCAGCGTCAGCTGGGGGAGCCGCTGAGCCCGCCCTTCGGGCGGTGGGGGCCCCTCCCAGCGGTAGCTGGGGGAGCTCATGTGACGACACGGCCTAGTACGAGCCGGTGCGCCCCTCGTAGGTGCGCGCGCCGCTGTCCCACATCCCGCGCGCGTACGACGTGACGTTGGCGTCGTTGACCATCAGGGTGTAACAGGACGATCCGCTGGTGCTCACCGAGCAGGAGTACTCGCGGCCGTCGCTGTTGCGGTGGACGGTCGCATACGGCGTGAACTGGTCGAAGGTGTTATACGAGGCGTTGCTGATCCGTGCCCAAGCGGCGCGGCACGTGGGGCTGTACCGCAGCTCGAGAACCGCCTGACCCAGTGCCAGGCTCTGCACGGTTCTGGCGTCGGACTGGCAGTAGGTGCTGGGGTTCTTGCCGTCGCACGAGGAGCCCGAGCAGGTGGCTGCGCTGGCGGGGGAGGTCAGGCCGATGGTGGCCGCGCCGGCGAAGAGCATCGTCACCGCGGAACGTACGAGCAGCGTGCGTGTGCGCATGGTGTCCTCCTGGATGACCTTCGGAAACGGTGGCGCGGCCCCGCTGTGAGACGTGTCAGGTGTGGTGTGCGGGCATGCGCGAGGTGCGCCTGTGCAAGCTGATGCTGGCACGCTCCGTGGCCCTGGGGTAGCAACTGTGTTCGGCCACTGGCCGGTTGACGTCCTGTCGAAGAGGCGAGGCCGGTCCCCCTTCGACATGGCGTCCCGGCCGAGGGTCGGAATAGGGGCGGTGTGATGGAGAGGGCGTGCTCTCGGGGCTGGGGCGGCGTCGCCCCGCGCTGCCCATGGGTGTGCAGCCCTCGGGGCTGGGCCGTTCTTCCCTATAGGCGACCGGAACAAAGGTGATCAGGCATGGTTCATCGGGTCGGCGACGAAGTGATCGTCTCCTGCGAGGCGGCAACCGCTCGGGTGGTCGAGAAACACCGCTACATCGTGGTGGAGCGGCCGTGGAGAACCGCCGACCATTCCCTCAATGTCCGATGGAATGGGCAAGTCGCCCTCCCGTACGGCGATTCCCACCAGGAATGGAGCCCGTACCGTCTGGAACCGGCGGCCTTCGCCCTCCGCCCGGGAGACGTCTGCACCGTATCCATCCCGCCGACCCGGCTCTACGTGGGGCACTACGAGAAGTACGACCCTCCACGAAACCTCGGCTGGACTCCCGCACCCACCGCGGGAATCCACGTCATCCCTCCGGAGAGGATGGACATGGACCTGGAGGACGCGGGGTGCATGCTCTACCTGGGCGGGGCAACGACGACCCGGCCCGGTTCCTCGGCGTGGATTTCGGCATCGTGAACATCGCAACCACCTCAGACGGCAACGTTCTCGCCGGCCGACGACTGAACCGATATCGGGCGCGGCAGGCAGATCTACGAGCCAAGCTGCAGAAGAAGGGCACCAAGTCGGCGAAGCCTGCTGAAGAGGCGCGCCCGCCGTGAACGGCGGTTCGCCGCTGACACCAATCACGTCATCTCTAAACGCATCGTGGCAGAGGCTGAACGCACCTCCCGTGGAATCGCCCTGGAAGACCTGGGCGGGATCCGCATGAGGGCTCGGTTGAGAAGGCCCCAACGAGCCGCGGTGCACAGCTGGGCGTTCGCCCAGCTCGGACAGTTCCTGGCATACAAGGCACGCCGCGCCGGCGTGCCTTTGGTCTTCGTCGACCCGGCATACACCAGCCAGACGTGCTCCGAATGCCGGTAGACAGACAAAAGGAACCGGGCCTCACAGGCCCGGTTCCAGTGCAGGTCATGCGGCGTCGTTGCGCACGCAGACCTGAACGCTTCCCGCAACATCGCCCGCAAGGGCGAGGCCGCGTGGACTGCGGGGCGTGAGTCACGCGTCCCAGCCCCTGCCTAGCAGGGGCTTAGATGCGGGAGGTCCCACGGCCGCCAGTCGTGTACCTACCTGCAAGCCCCGTTCTTCAAGGCCGGGTTAAGTTGACGTTCTCGAACGAGGTGTCCGTGCCGAGGGTGTCGCGAAGCTCCGACGTCCACGCGAGCGGTTCGCGGAAGTGCCCGGGGCCCTGCGGGTCGGCCTTCATCGCCTCGTCGAGTTGTGCGAGTTCGTCGTGTACCCGGGTCAGGAAGTACTCGCAGAAGCGCCGCGAGCGGGACGGCGAGCAGCGGGGCACCGGGCAGGCGCCGCATGGGTTGCTTGATCACGGGAGGTATGACGAGGGGCAGGGCCGTGCGGTTCCTCACCGCGCCGGGCGTCCGGCGCGTCCGGGGAGCCCGAGACGGCTAACCCTGCAGGGTGTAGCGGAAGACGCGGGTGTCCCGCACGAGGAAGCCGAGCCGTTCGTACAGCCGGTTCGCCGCCTTCCGTGAGGGGCGGGAGGTGAGATCCACCGTGCGGGCACCCGCCGCGTCGGCCAGGCGTACCGCTTCCTCGGTGAGGGCGGCGCCGACGCCGTAGCCGCGGGCGGCCTCGTCGACCACCACGTCCTCGATCCAGGCGCGCATGCCGGTCGGCAGCGGGAACATCGCGAGTGTCAGCGTCCCGACGACGCGGCCGTCGACCCGCGCCACCAGCACCGTGTTCGCCTCGGCGGCCAGGAGCCGGCGCAGCGACTCGTGGTCGGGCGGCGCGGCGCTGCTGGACAGTTGGGGCAGCAGGCGGGTGAACGCCTCGACCATCTCGTCGTCCGCTTCGCGTGCGACCGCAACCTCAAGGCTCATGATCCGGTTCCTGTCCAGGTGTCTCGGCACCGGGCGGCCTGTGCCGTGCCCGGGAGCGCGGCCTCGCACGGCCACGGGCACCAGTCTTCTCACGGACCCGTCCCGGCGGCCATTTCTGATCGTCCACCCGTGGCCGGCGCGGTCGGCGCTTCCCGGCGAGGCACGCACCGGGGGACCGGGCTACGGCGTCGTCGCGCTGCGCTCCTGGGTTTCCGCCTCCTCCGTCGCCTCGTGCGAGGGGGCGGCGGGCTGGGCGAGCGGGGCCAGCCGCTCGGTGGCGGTGTCGACCAGTTGCAGGTCGGTCTTGGTGTGGGCGATGGCGGCGTCGATGAGGAGGGCGACGAGGGGGTCGTGTGTGTGGGTGCGGCGCAGTCGGGTGAGCGCGGCGAGTTCGGAGAGGTAGGTCTGGCGTTGGGCCGCCACAAGGGTGTCGAGGGCCTCGGGACCCAGCTTGGCCGCGCCGAAGAGCTTGAGGAAGAGTTCGTCGCGGTATCCGCCCGTGCGGACCCAGGCCGTCCTGGCCCAGGTGCCGAGCTCGTCCATTCCTTGGGCGGTGAGGGTGTAACGGGTCTTGTCCGGGCGGTCGTTCTGCGCGACGTGGGAACGGAAGACGTGGCCGTCGCGGACGAGCCGGTCCAGAATCTGGTACAGGTGCCCGATGTTGAGGCCGCCCCATTGCGGGCCGATCGCCTCCTCGAAACGGCCCTTGAGCTCGTAGCCGTGACTCGGTCCCTCGGACAACAGCGCGAGCACGGCGTGGTGCAGTGGCATTTTGCATCCCCTCTGTGTTGTGACAATGTACCCGTGCATTGCCGCAATGCAGGAGGGGTGGTCGGAACGATGGGCGTGGTCTTGCGGGGTGTGACCCGCCGGCATCCGGGGGTGGTGGCGCTGGACGGCGTCGACCTGGAGATCGGGGACGGCGAATCGGTGGCCCTGACCGGCCCGTCGGGCGCCGGCAAGTCGACGGTGCTGCATGTGGTCGGCGGAATGGACGAGCCGGATTCCGGCACGGTGGAGGTCGACGGCACCGCGCTGGCCGGGGGCGGACTCGACGCCCACCGCCGCCGGATCGGCTTCGTCTTCCAGCGCTTCCATCTCCTGCCCGCCCTGACGGTGCTGGACAACGTGCTGGCCCCCGTGCTGCCCCGCCGGGTGGACTTCGACCGCCGGGCCCGCGGCATGGAACTGCTGGAGGCCGTGGGTCTGGCCCACCGCGCCGGCGCCCTGCCGTCGGAGCTGTCGGGTGGTCAGCAGCAGCGCGTCGCGGTCGCACGGTCGCTGATCAACCGGCCCGGTCTGCTGCTGGCGGACGAGCCGACGGGCAATCTGGACAGTTCGACGGGCCGGGAGATCATCGACCTGCTGCTGTCCCTGACCGGTCAGTACGGCATGACGCTCCTGGTCGCGACGCACGATCTGGAGGTCGCCGCGAGCTGCGACCGGATTGTCCGCCTGCGCGACGGACGGGTCGTGGCCGACGAACGGGTCACGCCGGCGGCCGACGTCCTGGACCGGCTCGGGGGGTTGCGTCCGTGATCGCGATGATCTGGTCGCAACTGCGGCGTCACCGGGCCCGCGCGCTGGCCCTGGCCGCGGGCATCCTCGTGGCCGCCACCAGCTTCACCCTGCTCACCTCGACGGTGACCACCAGTCAGGCGCGGACCACGGAGACCGTGCGGAAGAACGCCCGCTCCGCGTACGACGTCCTGGTGCGCCCCCACGGCAGCCAGACCGCAGTGGAGCGCCGCGACCAACTGGTCGGGGCGAACTTCCTGTCCGGCATCTTCGGCGGCATCGAGACGAGCCAGTACGAGCGGATCAAGCGGATGCCCGGTATCGAGGTCGCCGCGCCCGTCGCCAACGTCGGATACCTGATGGTGCAGGGCACGCTGAAGGTGGACCTGTCGTCGTTCGTGGACGGCACGGCGGAGGGCCAGTTGCTGCGGATCAAGCCGCAGCTGACCGCGGGGCTGGACACCTACCGCGCCGCCGACCAGTACCTGTATGTGAGCCGCAACCCGATCGAAGAGTCCAAGACGTTGTCCGACTCCACGTTCCCCGGACTGCAGGAGGAGCACGCGGACCACCGGACCTATCCGGTGTGCTGGTTCTACAACTACAACAAGACCGATCTGCACGTCATGCACACCGACGACGGTGGTCTTGGACCGCTCAAGCCCGGCTACATACCCGAGGACCGCCGCGAGACGTCGCCCTTCGACCGCGACATGAACAGCTGGCTCACCTGCCGGTCGGAGGGGGGCAAGGCGGTCGCCGAGGTCCCGGTCACCTACCCGGTGCTGCTGTCGGCGGTGGACCCCGCCGCCGAGGACCGGCTGGTGGGCCTCGGGCAGACCGTCACCTCCGGCCGCATGCTCACCGAGAACGACAAGCCCGTCTGGGGTCGCAAGGACGGCTGGTCCAACGTGTCCTACTGGACGGTCCCGATGGTGCTGAGCGACCGGCCGCTGACGTCCGGGACCATGAACGCCACCGTGGAACGCCTCGACACGGGCGACCCCAAGGACCTGCGCGGCAAGCTCGGCAGCCCCGCGGCCCACGACTTCGTCAACGGCCTGCGCGGAACACCGGTGGGCCGTGTCAGCGCCGACCTCGAGCAGGGCTATCCCGGCAAGTCCCTGTTCGCCCCGCAGGCCGACAGCTACTGGACGGTCGGCCCCGTCGACTACCGCCGAGCCGGTGCGGGCCTGGCGCCCCGCGCCCGCGCGGACCAGTCCCCGGAGGCATGGCGCACGAACCAGGAACGCCAGTTCATCGAGTTCGTGCCGGAGGAGAACACCGGCACCCAGTTCCGGGAGGTCGTCAGCCACCCCGGAACCGCCTGCTGGGGCAGCACCACCTGCGAGCACGAGGACTACGGCAGGACACCGATCCCCTACCTGAAGCCGGTCGGCCGCTACGACGCCACCAAGCTCCCCGGCTTCTCCGGCTCGTCCTCGCTGTCCGCGGTTCCGCTGGAGACCTACCGCGCGCCGCAGGTCACCGGCGCCGACGAGGCCGGGCGGAAGGCCCTGGGCGACCGGCCGCTGCGTCCCGACCGCAACCTCGGTGGCTACCTGGCCGCACCGCCCACCATGCTCACGACCCTGGACTCGCTGCCCGTACTGACCGGCAGCCGGCGGCAGCCGACCGTACAGGACAAGGCTCCCATCAGCGCCATCCGGATCCGGGTCACCGGCGTGACCGGCGTCGACGCGGCGTCACAGGCACGGGTCAACGCCGTCGCCGGCCGCATCCGCACGGCGTACCCCGGGCTGCAGGTGGACATCACCATCGGCAGTTCGCCGGCGCCGCAGACCGTCGCGCTGCCCGGCGTCAACGTGACGGAGAACTGGACGGCCAAGGGCGTCGCCCTGCACATCCTCAAGGCCGTCGACACCAAGAGCGCGATGCTCTTCGTCCTGGTCCTGATCGTGTGCGCGCTGTTCCTCGCCCAGGCCGCCCTGGCGTCGGTGCGATCACGCCGCATCGAGATCGGCACCCTGCGCTGCGTGGGCTGGAGCCCACCGGAGATCCTCCGGCTCATCCTCGGAGAACTCCTTGTCATCGGCCTGGGCGCGGGAGCCCTCGGCGCCGTACTGGCCTACGTCCTGGGGGTGGTGCTCGGGCTGCCCGACTCCGGGCCGAAGGCGGCGCTCGTACTGCCCGTCGCGCTGCTCCTCGCGGTCACCGCCGGGCTGCTCCCGGCCTGGCGCGCCACGCGCCTGAGGCCGCTGGACGCGATCACACCCCCGGTGACCGCCACCGGGCGTGCGGCGCCCGTCCGTTCGGTCCTCGGGCTCGCCGTACGCAATCTGCTGCGCTTCCCCGGTCGTACCGCGCTCGGTGCGGCGGGCCTGGCGCTGGCGGTGGCGGCCTTCACCGTGCTGCTCGCCCTCACCCTGGGCTTCCGCGGCGAGGTGGCCGGCTCGCTGCTGGGCAACGCCGTCGTCGCACAGGCCCGCACCGCGGACTACCTGAGCGTCGCCCTGTCGCTGCTGCTGGGAGCCGCAGGCGCCGTGGACGTGCTGGTGCTGTCCATGCGCGAACGCGCCACGGATCTGGCGGTGCTGCGCGCCACCGGCTGGACGACGCGGGATCTCGCCCGGCTGAGCTTCTACGAGGGTGCCCTGCTCGCGCTGCTGGGCGGCCTCGCCGGCGCGGTCACCGGGCTGGCGACGGTCCTGGCGATCGGCTGGGGCACGCTGGGCGGACGCCTCCCGGCGGTCGGCGGGGCGGCGCTGCTGGCCACCCTGGCCGCCGTGGCCCTGGTCTGCGCCGCCCTGGCCTTCCCCGTCCGCGCCCAGTCGCGCATCGCCCCCGCGCGGATGCTGGCGGCGGGGTGAGGTGACGGCCGGCAGGGCAGTCGGCTACCGTCACCGGTCACGACCCCCGGGCGCGGCGGGCACGGTGTGGGACGGTCCGGCGGGTGATGTCCACCGCCGGCAGCGGAGGCCGGACCCTCGCGGTGGGTTCGGCCCTACCCGCGTCCCGCCCGATGGGGTCCCGACCATGCGTCGCAGCCACAGTGGAACGCATGACGTACCACCGGTCGCGGTCTGTTCGACTACGACATCCGAGAGGATTCGTCGACGGGCGCCCGGGCCGCGGAGCGGGCCTGGTCACTGTCCTCCGGGAGAGTGTCCTCCAGCAGGATCCGCAAAACGTCTTCCAGGCGCCCGGCCAACTCGTCGGGATCCGCCTCCACCAGTGCGGTGTTCCCGATCAGTTTCCGCATCAGCCACACGCCGGCGATCACCGACAACGCGAGCGCGGAACGTTCCGAAGTGTTCTCGCCCGTCAACAGGCCGACGAGGCGCCGTTCCACGTGCCGCTCAATGCCCTGGCGGGCGATCTCGGCCGTTCGCGGATTCGAGGCGGACCGCAGCATCAGCAGGAAGGGGCTCAGCCCCTCGGCCTCGGGCGCGGTGCGCTCAACCAGCGACCTGGCGACGTCGCGGACCAGGGCCGCCGGATCGCTGCCCACCACGGTGCGCGGGGCGAAGGTCGTGTCCACCACCTCGGCGAACAACTGTTCCTTGGAGCCGAAGTAGCGGTTGACCATCATGGCGGTGACGCCTGCGTCCTTCGCGATGTCCCGAACGCCCGCGCCGTCGTAGCCGAGGCGAGTGAAGGCCTCCACCGCGGACGAGAGGATCGCCTCGCGGGTCGCAGCCGCGTTTCGGGACCGGCGGGGGGCGGCAGGGCGCGGCTCGGGCCGGGGCGATTCGTTTTCCACGACACAAGTGTAGTGAGGCCGGAAGCGCGGTCTACAGTCGTAGAGCGCCGGGGTCTGCGTAGCCTGTACGACCTACTCGGCCCGCTCGCGGCAAGGCGGGGCTTCGGCGTCCTGCCGCAGCGGAGGTCGGGACGCGCGCCCGCCACACCGGAGGCCCCGCGGTGAACCGACGCCGTCCACCCGTCTCCGCCCGCCCCGCACGACGAGTGCTCGCTGTGACAGCCCGGGTGCCGGCGCCTGGGCACCGACTCCGCGCCCACGGCTCACCGGGGGCGCGGCATGCTCGCGGGCGCCTTCGCGCCGTCACCGGACTGCTGAACCTCACCCTGCGTTCTGTGCCGCTCGCGGTCCAGGCGTGACGTGGCCGCCGCCGCGGCGCCGCCGTACCGGCTTGACGGGCCGCCGTGCCGGCTTGACGGGCCGCCGTGCCGCTCGCGAGCGCGCGGACGTCGACGTCCCCGTTCACTTCGAACTCCGTCCGGCCGCGGACGCGTTGTGCCGGGCTCTGCCCTCGGCGCCTTCGCGCTCCGCGGGTCCGCTCACGGCCTTGCTCGAACCGCCCGCCGGGACGGCGGGCCGTCAGGTCGACCCGTCGGTCAATCCGGCGGCCCACACCCGCCGCAATGCCGACGGGCGCGCGGGTCGTACCCCTCGCCCTGCCGTGCGGGCCGCCGCTGGAGGTGTCCCGTGGCCGGGCGCCGTACGGCGCCCGGACCACATCGGTGCCCTCGTTCAGAACGCTGAGCGGATCAGTCCGCCGTCCACGCGGATCGTGGCTCCGCTGATGTACTCGGCGTAGTCGCTGCACAGGTACGCCACGGCAGCGGCGATCTCGTCCGGCTTGCCGAAACGGCCGCGGTCGTTCGGAATGAGGGCGTCCACAGCATTCGGCTGGACCTCCTCCCAGGTCTCACCCCACCCGCGGGCGGGACCGATCGCTGTGACGAACTCCTTCGTCGCCTCGACGAGGATCGCGCCGGGCGAGACCACGTTCGAGGTGACTCCGGTGCCCTTGAGGTCTCGGGCCAGCGACACCGCGAGGTTGTGCCGGGCCGCCAGCGTGGCGTTGTACTGGGGATGGGTGTTCATCGGCTGGGACGCGAGACCGCCACCGATCGTGACCACGCGACCCCAGCCGCGCCCGCGCATCGCCGGAACCAGATGCCGGATCATCCTGACACCCGAGACGACGTTGACGTTGTAGGCCTCGGTCCACTCCGCCGGACTCGCCTCCGCCCACGACAGGTGCCGGTAGAAGCCGGCGTTGTTCACGAGGATGTCGACGGGACCGTCGGTGGTGGCCGCCTGGGCGACCGCGGCGGCGCCCTCATCCGTGGCCAGGTCGCCCAGCACCGCGGTGGCGGTGCCTCCGGCCCGGCGGATGCCGGCGGCGACCTGCTCCGCGCGGTCCTTGTCCCGGCCGTGGATCACGACCGCGGCGCCCTCCGCCGCCAGCATTTTCGCGGTGGCCTCGCCCAGGCCGGCACTCGAACCGGTGACCAGAGCGCGCTTGCCCTCGAGATTGAGGTTCATTCCTTGCTCCCATGCGGATTGCTCCCGTGCCGCAGCACGGCAGGTGGTGCTGTGCCGGTAAGTATACAGATGTAGACTTGAGGGCGTTGCGCCGCGTTCTCCGGGGCGTCGCCGCGGGGTGGCGCAGCTCGGCGACGGCGGGACCTACCTGCCGGGACGTCGAGGACATCGTCGAGTCGAGGCAGGCCGTGCCCCGCGAGAAGCCTGCCGTCACAGGCGGCCGAGGCGGTTGGAGTACGCGACCCCCTCGGGCGCCACGGCCACTGCCTGGCTCCGGGCAGGAGCCGGCGCGGGTGATCGTGCCGGCCGGCGCCCACGAAGCCCCTCCCCACATCCTTCGGCATGAGGGCCCGGCCGTCCGGGCCCGGAAGGCGGGGTCCTCCCCGCGGCATCCGTCGATCACCGCCGTGTGCCTCCCGGCCGTCCGCCGCCGCACGTGTCCGTCAGACCCGCCGAGCACAATGGGGCCGGTCCCACCGGACCGGCCCCATCATGGCGTGCGGAACCGCCTAACGCCTGGTCAGGACCACGTCGACGGTCACGGCGTCGCGACCGCGCGGCCGCACGGTGCGCTCGGCCGACCGGTAACCCTCGGCACTCACCGCGAGCGGGACGCTGCCTCCGGACGGCGGGAGCCACAGCCGGTACGTGCCGTCGACGGCGGTGCTCAGCGTGTGCGCACCCGTTCCGCTCCCGACCCGGACCGTGGCTCCGGCCAGCGGCGTGGTGCCGCCGTGCCGCCCGGAGCCGCTGACGGTGCCGCTCAGACGCGTCCAACCGGGCGGCGCCACCACCGTCATGGTGACGGGCACGGTGACGGAGGCGTACGGCCCGTCGCTGTCGACGACCAGCCGCGCCCGGTGCGCGCCCGCGTCGGCGGGCCCCATGGCGCGCGCGTCGACGGTGACCGTCAGCTCCGCCGTCCTGCCCGCGCCGACGGATGAGGAGCTCGCCCTCCCCGCCAGCCACGCCACGTCCCCGTGGGGCGCGTCGTAGTCGGGCAGTTCGAGGGCGGAGGTCTGCATCACCCTGTCGGCGCTCTGGCCGCCCACCACGGACCAGCCTGGCGCACCCGCCGCCGCGTACAGCGGCTGCGGCAGGTTCGGCAGCGCGCTCCACGTGTCCGCGGCCGGATCGTAGGCGTACGCCTCGTTGGTCACCGCGGCGGCCCCGACGAGCACACCACCGGCGGCCATGAGCCGGCCCGCGCCGACGGCCGTCGCGGCACCCCAGAAGTCCACGGGCGGGTCGGCGATCGGCGTCCAGCGGCCGGCGGCACGGTCCAGGGCGTAGCCGGCGGCCGTGGCGTGCGGAGGCTGCCCGTCGCCCTGGTGGACACCGCCCGCGCAGTACAGCGTCCCGTCGACGGTCCCGCAGCTCTGCCAGGAGGTCGGCACGGGGTAGGCCGGGCCCGTCGACCATGTGTCGCCCGCCGGGTCGTAAACCTGCACGTCGCGCGTGCCACAGGACACGCTGGTGCAGCCGCCGACCACGTAGAGTCGGTCGCCCACCGCCGCGGCGGCGGAATTCCCGTACGCCTTCGGGGCGTCGGCGATCCGCGACCAGGTGTCGGTCGCCGGGTCGTAGACCTCGCCGCCGGCGATCGGCGTGCCCGCGCGGTTCTTGCCGCCGACGACGTACAGCTTGCCCCGGACGAACCCGTAGGCCGCGCCGCTGCGCTTGGTGATCGCCGGGGCGAGGTCCTTCCAGGTCGCCGTGGCCCGGTCGTAGGAGCGAAGGGCGGTCGTCCACTGGCCGTCGGGCGTCTGCCCCAGACCGCTGTACAGGACTCCGTCGTTCGCGGCCGCGATCCCCCCGGTCATGGGCAGCGGGAGGTCCGCGAGCGGCTGCCACGCCTCCCCGCCGGTCGCCCCGGCGGCGCCGCCCGGGGCCGCGGCGGTGGCCGTCGCGACGTCGAGCGGGTCGGGCCTGGCGGCCGTCCGCTCCCTCGGCGCCCCCGGCATGCGCGCCGAGGTCTGCGCGACGGCCTGCTCACCGACGGTGAGAGAGGCCGGGGCGCCCCCGGTGTTGCGCACCTTCACGGTGACGGTCTTCTTCTCACCCCACGGGACGGTGACGCCCACCGCGCCGGGGGAGGCCTTCAGCCGGGACGGGCGAAGGGCGAAGTCCGCGGAGGTGACGGCGTCGGCCTCGACCTTCACGGTGGACGTGCCGGTCGGAAAGCCGAACGCGGGCAGCCCGGCGGTGAACTCCTGGCGGCCGGTACGGGAGGAGAAGGCCCAGTACAGCCCGTCGCCGACGGCCGGGTCGTCCGGCGACGCGATGCTCCGGCCGCTGTCCTGCGGCGTCCTGGCGGCGGAGACGGTCGCACCGACGACCCCGGCACCGGTGTTGGCGTCCGTCACCCGGCCCGTCAGCAGCCCGCCGGGCACCGTGACCAGGGAGCGGGTGCCGACGGCCACGTTGTCCAGCTGCCAGATGCCGGTCAGGGAGCCCGCGAAGTGGAAGCGCAGCCGCACCGAGGGCTTCCCGGCGTAGGCGGTGAGCGGAACCGTCTGGTGGGAAGGGCCCTCGACGACGTCGGTGTGGTGCCAGAGGTTCTCCCAGTGGTCCCCTCCGTCGGTGCTCACGTCGATGTCGGCCGTCGGGTCGTTGAAGCGCCACAGACTCGGCAGAGCGGTGTCGAACTCCAGTGTCGGCCGCGTCTCCTTCGACAGGTCGTACTCCGGGCTGATCAGCTCGGTGTCGACCTCGCCCCAGCCGAGCGCGTAGTCGTCGACCTGGGCGAAACCGCCGTCACCACCGGTCTGGTTGCCGCGGGTGAGCGGGTCGTCGAAACCCCAGCCCCCGGCGTCGGTGTGGTTGACGATGCTCCACCCGGCGGGCTTCGCGGCGGCGTCGAAGGACTGGAAGCCGCCACCGCCGTACTCGACGGCGTAGCCGGGCGGCAGGGCGCCGGTGCCGACCAGGGGCAGCGCGAGGTCGGCGGTCCTCGGGGACGATCCGAGCTCGACCTTCGTCTCGGCCGGCCGGTAGCCGGGGTAGAGGCCGGTGGCGCGCAGCGTGTACGTCCGGCCGCGCTCGAGGCGGACGGAGTAGCGCCCGGTCCTCGGGTCGGTGTGGACGGTGCCGGGGACACCGTCGACGGTCAGCCGGGCGTAGAGGCCCCAGCCGTGGCCGCCGCCGTCACGGACGGTCCCGGAGACCGTGGCGGTCGGCACGGCGGAGAGCGCGGCGTTCCGGGTCAGCTCCGCGCCGTCGGCGAGGGTGGTCTCGCCCAGGTTCTTGCGGGCGTAGCCGAAGGCGTCGACCGTCAGCGTGTACGTACCGGTGGGCGCCGCCAGCGACCACCGGCCGTCCGCCCCGGTGACCGCCGAGTGCGCGCCCAGCCGTACGGTCGCCCCTGACAGCGCCTTGCCGGTCGCCTTGTCGGTGACCTTGCCGGTCACGGTGCCGTGCGGGCCGGGCCGGAAGGCGCCGACCCCCTTCGGGGTACCCAGGCCGGTGGGCCCGTCGTAGCCGGGGCCCGCGGTGCAGCTGTTCGCGGGTTCGCACGCGGGCGGGCCGTCCGGGTCGCACGGCGCGTCGTCGGAGCAGTGGGCGTTGCTGCCCGTGGTCACGTCGTTGAGCGCGCCGGGGGAGCGGTACGGGTACGCGGCCGGGTAGGTGCCGTCGACGGGTGTGCCGGCCAGCGCGTACAGACCGGCGATGATCGGGGCGGAGGCGCTGGTGCCGCCGTAGACCCCCCACCCGCCGCCGGAGTAGGTGTTGTACACGGCCACACCGGTCTCGGGGTCGGCGACCGCGCTGACGTCCGCCACCGATCGCCGGTCACAGCCGGTACCGGTCTGGAACGAGGGCTTCGGCTGGTACGCGGAGCACCCGGAGCCCGTGCCGCTCCACACCGTCTCCGTCCAGCCCCGCGCACCGCCGTCGCTCCTGCTGAGCGAGGTGCCGCCGACCGACGTCACGTACGGGGAGGAGGCCGGATAGCTCAGCCCGTGGCCGTAGTCGCCGGAGGCGAACACCACCGCGGTGCCGGGGTGGTCGAAGTACGCCGCGTCCAGGGCGGCGAGGTCCGGGCCGTCGTAGTAGGCGCCGTAGGAGTTGGACACGTAGCGGGCGCCCATGGCCACCGCGGTGTTGACCGCGGCGCCCAGGTCGTCCGTCGCCGAGCTGTCGGCCTCGACGAGGAGGATGCGCGCCTTCGGCGCGACGGCCGAGACCATGTCCAGGTCGAGGGAGATCTCGCCGGCCCAGCCGTCGTTGGGCTGCGGGTAGTCCGTCCCCCCGCGCTGGTCGACCTTGCGGAGGCACCCGGTGTCGCTCGTGCAGGGCGGCAGCCCGTACTGGGCCCGGTAAGCGGCCAGGTCCTGCTCGGCGTTGGGGTTGTCGTACGCGGCCACGACCGCGATGGTGGCCCCGGCGCCGCCATCCGCCGGCAAGCTGTACGCCGAGCGCAGGTCGGCCGGGCCGAACCCTTCGGGACCGGCGGACCGCGCGCCGCGCCCGCCGGTGGCGTCCGACTGCCGCACCGCGAAGCACCCGAAGTGCCCGGGCTGCGGGGTTCCGCAGAGCGGCTCCGACTCCGCCGCGGGCCCGGAGCCGGCGGCGACGGCGGGGCTCTGCTGGGGCAGTTGGACGGCGAGCGCGGTCAGCAGCAGGGCCGCGGCCGCGCCGATGGCACGTTGCCGGCGGGATCCCGCCGGCCCGGCAGGGGCAGCCCCGAGGGATCCGGAGCGGGTGCGTGAGGGACGGCGTATGAGCACAGGGCGACTCCGGTGGAGGGCGGAGCGGACGGGGCGGTACCCGAGGACGTTGTCGGACGACGAGACGGTTGCCGAAGAAAGATCGCGTGTACTCGACAACCAGGTCAATGGATGGAGTTGGCGTTTTGGCGCCGCGTGTCGTGTTCACGCCTTCGTGGTCACGCTTCCACCGCGGCGGCGTATCCGGGTGACGCCGGCCGAGCGCGATACTAGGACTTGTCCGGCCGATCATGTGACTACTTGGTGTTCGGGTCGTTGATGTGGACATGGGGCGGGGCGATCTGACAGACGCGGAGTGGGAACGGCTGCGGCCGTTCCTGCTGGTCAGCAACAGACGTTGTGGCCGGTGGCGGGACCACCGACAGGTGATCGACGGGATTCCGCACCGGGTGCGGACCGGAGCGCAGTGGCGCGACCTGCCGGAACGCTACGGGCCGTGGAAGACGGTCTACGAACGGCACCGGCTGTGGTCGGCCGACGGAACATGGGAGCGGTTGCCGCAGGAGGTCCAGGCCGCCGCGGACGCCGCGGATGAGATCGACTGGGACATCTCAGTGGACTCCACCATCGTCCGCGCGCACCAGCACGCGGCCGGCGCCCGCACCGATCCCCCACCAGTGCCTGCCTCAAAGGGGGACGAGCCGACAGAACACATGGACGAGACCGCGTGGCAGAGCCTGCACGCCCGCCTGGTGGAGGTGGTGCGGCAAGTGAGGGCCTGGGCCGCTCGCGGGGCGGGTTCACCAGCAAACTCCACCTGAGCGCGGACGGCCGCTGCCGCCGGTTGTCCCTGATCGTCACCCCGGGACAGCGGGCGGACTGTACTCAGTTCGCACAGGTGCTGGAGAAGATCCGCGTCGCCAAAGCGCGGCCTCGCTGGCTCGCCAGCACTTGGAGGGGCCAGCCGGCTCGTGCCATTGAGCAACCGGGTTGACCCACCAGGTCAGCGGCCATCCCGCCGAAGCCCACTGATCTTCCGTGCGCGCGGTGAGAGCGACGGCGTCGGAGACGTCGGCCACCTGCAGCAGGGACAACAGCCCGTACAGGCGCCGCGGCGTGAACGCGGTGCCGGCCAGCGCTGCCGCGGCCCCCGCGTCCGCCCCGGCCGCTGTGTAGGCGGCCGGGGACCTGCCGAAAGCTTCCTCAACGCGGCAGCGGGGTCAACGTACAGCTGGTCTGCCATGTCACGGGAGGGGTAGTCGGTGTGCACGGAGCGGAGGGTGGCGGGCCAGTCCGTGCGGGCCCGGTGGGGCCGGAGGTCGTTGCAGTGGCTCCGGTAGGCCGGAACCGCGGCGGGCGTGAGCCCTGGGCCGCGGCTCCGGTCCTGCGGGGGCGGGTTACTTCGTCAGGTAGGCGTCGATGATGGTCTCGTCGACGGTGTTGCCCTGCTTGTCCACGGCCTGGGCCTTGAACGAGACGCTGCCGCCGGCCTTGGGGTTGGTGACCTGGACCCGGCCGTCGCAGACGTTGAGCTTCTGCCAGGTGGCTCCCTTGTCGTAGGAGGCCCACACGCTCAGGGACTTGAGGTTTCTGCCCGCGGCGGTGCCCTTGACGGTGACGGGCACCCACACCTTCGCCCGGGCCTTGCCCGTGTTGTCGAGGGACAGGGCGGGGGTGAAGCGCACGACGGAGGTCGGGAGCTTGGTGATCCCCGGGGCGAACTCGGAGGAGAACGTCCAGCTCGCGGTCATGCTCGTGGAGACGTCGGCGACCGTGCCGCGCTTGACCGAGACGGTCAGCCGGTAGTCGGCACGTTCGTTCTCCGCGACGTAGAAGACGTCCATCGGGTTGAGGCTGATGTTGACGAGCTCGCCGTTGCGGTAGAGGGACGTTCGCGCGCTCTCGATCGGCGAGTTGTTGTTGCTGATGTTCCCCTCGCTGTCCGAGAAGAGCGGAAGCCATCCGTCGATCGCCTCGTCGGCCCGGAGCAGCCCGATGAGTCCGGCGCCCTCCGGGAGATCCGGCCCGAAGACACCGACGCTGAACACGTGCTGGTAGGAGCGTCCGGGCTTGAACGTCCTCGCGAGTGCGTCGTAGCCGGTCTCGTAGGCGTCGTTCGCGTCGACCTGCATGAAGCCCAGCTGCCACGAGTCGTTCCCCGAGAACAGGTGCAGGGTGCCGGTGTAGGGCAGGCCGTGCACGGCACCGAGGCCGGCGCCGCCCTCGGTGATCGGCGTGACGAACCCGAACTTGCCCTTCGCCGGCGCTCCGAGCTTCACCTGGACCTTGGCGAACTCCCCGGACTTGGCGTGGTGGGTGAAACCGGTGAGGTAGCGGTCACCGGTCGGCTGGTACACCAGGCTGTACTCGTCGTGGCCGTTGACGCCGGTGGCGAAGCTGACCGCGAGCTGCTGGGTCAGTGTGTCGCCCGCGGGCGCCTTGGGGCCGAGGTGGGCGGTGCGGTACTTCGCGAGGGAGCTGGTGAAGACCCCGTATAGGGTGTCGGAGCCGTCGGGCAGATCGATGCCCGCGCTGAAGTGGCCGAATATCTGCTGGGCGGATCGGTCGGGGACGGTGATGTCGAGCGCCTTGGCGGTGCGTGCGTCCACCGTCACCGTGGTGTCCTTGGTGACGTCGAGGTTGGGCTGGTTGAACCAGTCACCGCCCTGACTGTAGGTGCCCTCCGGGTCCACGCGGACCATGCTGTTGAGGAAGTACCGGCCCTTGGGGAGACGCACCGAGTACGTGTCGCCGTACAGCACGACGCCGACTCCCATCGCGGGTCCTGACAGGCCCTGCAGCTGGGCGTCCCAGGCGGGGGCGGGCGCGGGCTCGCCCTTGCGGTCCAGCGGCTTCACCGTGACGGTGTACATCTCCGACTCACGTTCCACAGCCAGCGCGGTGCCGACGGTCTGCCCGTCGCCGGTGGCCGTGATCCGTCCCGTGAAGGCACCGGTCGTGTCACCGCCGAGGCGGGTGTCGGCGGTGACCTTCACGGTCGCCTCGCCGTGTGCCGGGACGGTGACCTGCTGGTCCGCCGTGAACATCCCGTCGGGCGCGGCGCTTCCGTCCGGGCCGGTGGCGTCCACGGTCAGCTGCAGGGTGACCGGGGAGTCGCCCGAGTTGCGGTACGTGAGGTCCTTGGTGAGCGGCTGGTCGTCGGTGTGCGGCCACTGCGCGACACCGAACGAGAGCGAGGTCTCGCGGGCGACGACGGTCTGTTTGATCGCCTTCCGCAGGTCGACGCGGCCCGAGCCCTGCTCGAAGGGCGTGTACCCGCCGGGCGTCGTCGAGGAGACCAGCGCGTCCTTGATGTCGTCGCCGGTCCAGTCGGGGTGCTGCTGGACGAGGATGGCGGCGGCGCCGGCGACGTGCGGGGTGGCCATCGAGGTGCCGTTGAGGGCCATGTAGCCGTCCGCGACGGAGGGGGCGACCGTGCCCAGGTAGCTGTCGTGCGCGGCCGCGGCCCCGATGGCCACACCGGGCGCCGTCAGATCCGGCTTGATGCCGCCGTCACCGACGCGCGGGCCGGTGCTGGAGAACGAGGCCAGCTTGTCCTGCTTGTCCACGGCGCCGACGGTGAGGGCGGCGTCGGCGCTGCCCGGGGAGTTGACGGTGCCGGGGCCCTGCTCGCCGGTGTTGCCCGCCGCGATGACGAAGAGGGGGGCTCCGCTCTCGGCCGAGAGCCTGTTGACGGCCTCCTCCGCCGGATCGATCTCCGGGGAGTCCCAGGTGCCCAGGCTCAGGTTGACGACGTCCGCCTTCTCGGCGACGGCCCACTCCATGCCCGCGATGATCTGCGACATGCTGCCTTTGCCGCCGTCGCCGAGGACCTTGCCGCTGAGGAGGCGGGCCCCCGGCGCCACGCCCTTGTACGTGCCACCGGACTTGGCTCCGGTGCCGGCCGTGATGGATGCGACATGCGTGCCGTGACCGAACCGGTCCACGGCGTCCGGCGAGTCGGAGAAGTTCCGCTCCTCGACGACCTGTCCGGCCAGATCCGGGTGGGTGGTGTCCACTCCCGTGTCGAGGACGGCGATACGCGTACCGGTGCCGTCGAAACCCGCCGCCCAAGCCTCGGGGCCGCCGATCTGGGGGACGCTCTTGTCCAGGCTCGCCTGCACGACGCTGTCCAGCCACACCGAGGCGATACCCGGAGCCACGCTGCGCTTCATGGCGTCGGCGGACCCGTCGGTGATCGCGGACCACAGTTCCGCGGTGCCGTTGGCGGGCGCGGCGACGGCGTCGGCGTTGACGCTCGGCAGCGTGCGCTCGACCTCGGCGCCCCCGGCGGAGCGCAGGGCCGTCCTGGCCGCCGGACGGGCCGCGTCGTACATCACGATGAGCCGCAGGTCATGGCGGTCCGCGTAGGCCGGCGTGCTCAGCGTGGTGATGTCGAACAGACGCCGGTCCACCCGTCCGCTCCGGACGAGGCTCCGGGCGTCGTCGGGCAGGGCGTAGGTGTGCCCGTCGCGGGTCTCCACCCGGATGGGTATGTCCTCCCGGCCCTTGGCGGGATGCACGGCGACGATCCCGCCCTTCGCGTCCACCGCGATCCGGTCACCGGTGATCAGCGGAATCCACCGGTGCACACCCGCCCCGGCCGAAGTGCCCTTGATCGCGGGACCCGTCCCGAAGGCCAAGGCCGAGGCCGAGAGCTGTGCGGCCGACGATGCCGTGCCGGTGGGGGCGGCGAGTGCCAGGGACGCCGGCGGGGTAGCGGCGACCAACAGCATGCTGAGTCCCATGACCGTGCCGAACGCAGGTCTCTTGGACGTGAATTTCACGGTGTCCTCTCGCTCATTCACCCCGCGCCGACGCGTGGATTTCACGGTGGACTTGGGGCGCGCCGCACAGCGAAGCACCAGTCCCGAGAGGGTGTCAACGGGTTGATCTTGGATAGACGAATGATAAACTGGTCGTCAACCGGTTGGTTATCCACGGCATTAGCGAACTTTTCGACCCCAACCTGCCCACTGTCCCCGCTTTCCGGCCGGAATCCGCAATTTCCCCGCCCGCCTCATTCGGTACGGCCGGATTCGAAGAGGTCATTCGGGGAGCGCGCGTCCCAGTAGTGCCGTGTCCGGACCACCGCGTCAGGGCAACGTGCGCTCGCGCCCGACCAAGCCGCCGAACGGTGTCGACGTACCCGCCGAGCTTGAACGCGCCGCGGACCAGTTCGCGGGTGGCGGCGAGGGCGGGTCCATGCAGCGATCCCGGCCGCCCAGGTCCGGGGCCCGGGTCGTAGCCGAGTTCGGCGACGACCGCACACGATGTGCCGAGGCCAGGGCGGTGAAGGCCTGCGCCGGCGCAGCCCCGGTGGCCCGCGGATCAGGGGGCTGCCATGCCGTGGTGGCCGGTACGGTCAAGAACCGGCGCCCGGCCGCCGCCGGCTGCATGTGGGCTTTCGCCGCCCCCCGCTGCCCGTCACCCCGAGCCCGCTGTACCGCCGCTCTGTGGATCCTCGTTCAACGATATCCTCGGCTTCCTCTTCCCCCCCGTCCAGCGGCCGGCGCCCCGATCGGCCGGAATTCCAACGCCCTGTTGGACGTGCTGTGGCTATCCGGGTACGGCCATTCGGGAACTTGCGGGAGGCCGGTCGGGCAGCGCAGATGACCCTTTTGGTCACATGCAGGCATCGGCGCAAAGGTGACATGGCGTCAAAGTGACATGCCGGTGATCTCGACACGACCGGCCGGAAGCGGATTCATTCGTCTTTGGTATTTCGCACATCCGCTGGTTCATTTTCAGTTCGGTTGGGAGCTCCTTTGCCTGGTTCACCTGTACGCGGCCGAAGGCTGACGGCGCTCGGCATCGCCTTGGCGCTGCTGCCGTCGCTCGGCGCGGTCACAGCCTCCGCCACTCAGACCGGTGCCCATACGGCGGACACCGCGCTCCCGGCGGGTGTGGCGATCCGCAAGGACGCCGGCGTTCCCCGGACCATCACGTTGATCAACGGCGACAAGGTGACGGTTACGGGCGCCGGCAAGTCCGCGGTCACGTCGCTGGAGGACCCCGAAGGCCGGCCGGTGTCGGCGTACTCCGTCACACACGACGGCGAGACCTTCGTGTACCCGCAGGAGGTGCTGCCCTACGTCTCGGCGGGGATCCTCGACGAGGACCTGTTCAATGTCACGCGGCTGCTCGCCGACGGCTACGACGACACGCGTAGCGACCATCTGCCGCTGATCGTCCGCTACGCCGACGCGGCCCGCGCGCGCAGCGCCGCCTCGCTGCCCCAAGGCGCCGTGCGCCTGCGGACGCTGACCAGCCTGCAGGGGGCCGCGGTCGCGCAGAAGCGCGACGAAGCCGGGAAGTTCTGGGACGCGCTCACCAAGAACGTGAACACCTCCGCCCTCGCGCGCAGCAGCACGCTGGGTGGTGCGGTGACCTCCAAGCGCGCCCCGGCCCCGCTGCTCGCCGGCGGTATCCAGCGTGTCTGGCTGGACGGCAAGGTGAAGGCCGATCTGGCCGACTCCGTCGCGCAGATCGGCGCGCCCGAGGCCTGGGAGAGCGGTGACACGGGCCAGGGCGTGGACGTAGCGGTGCTGGACACCGGCGTCGACGCCGGCCATCCCGACCTGGTCGGCCAGGTCGCGGCCGCCGAGAGCTTCGTCCCCGACGAGAGCGTCGTTGACCATCACGGCCACGGCACCCACGTCGCTTCGACCATCGCCGGCACCGGCGCCGCGTCCGAGGGCAAGGAGAAGGGCGTCGCCCCCGGAGCCCGGCTGCACGTGGGCAAGGTCCTCGGCAACTCCGGGGCGGGCCAGACCTCCTGGATCCTGGCCGGCATGGAGTGGGCCGTGCGGGACCAGCACGCCAAGGTGGTCAGCATGAGCCTGGGCGGCGAGCCGACCGACGGCACCGACCCGATGAGCGAGGCGGTCAACACGCTCAGCGCCGAGACCGGGGCACTGTTCGCGATCGCCGCGGGCAACACCGGCCCGCGGGGAGCGGTCAGTTCACCCGCCGTCGCGGACGCGGCGCTGGCCGTCGGCGCGGTCGACTCCGCCGACCGGCTGGCCTCGTTCTCCAGCCGCGGGCCCCGCGTCGGGGACGGCGCGCTCAAGCCGGAGATCACGGCTCCCGGCGTCGGCGTGCTGGCCGCCCGGTCGCAGCACGCGCCGGGTGAGGGCTCCTACACCACCATGAGCGGCACGTCCATGGCCACCCCGCACGTCGCGGGCGCCGCCGCCCTGGTCGCGGCCGCGCACCCGGGCTGGACGGGGCAGCAGATCAAGGACGTCCTGGTCAGCACCACCAAGGCCACGCCCGACTACTCCGCCTACGACGCGGGCAACGGCCGCTTGGACGCCGCGGCGGCCGCCAAGGCCGAGGTGTACGCCACCGGAGTGGTCGACGCCGTGCAGGAGTGGCCGCCGACGCCGGGCGTGAACGTCGACCGCAAGGTGACGTACACCAACGACGGCGACACCCCCGTCACCCTCGACCTCGCGGTCGAGGCCGGCAAGGCGCCCTCCGGCCTGTTCACGCTGTCGGCTCCGGGGGTGACGGTGCCCGCGCACGGCACCGCCGCGGTCACCGTCACCGCGCACCCGGACCGCGCCGAGGAGGCCATGCTCTACAACGCCCGGATCGAGGCCGCCGACGGTGGCTCGGTCAAGCTCGCCACGGCCTTCGGTCTCGTCACCACGTACGAGCTGCACGACCTCACGATCGCGGCCAAGGACCGCTCCGGCAAGCCCGTCACCGGCGACTTCTGGGTCGTGCTTCAACAGGGCAAACGGCCCGGGATCACCATGGCGGGATACGTCAGCGGATCCACAACTGTGTCCATGTACTCCGGGCCCTGGTCGGTCGTCGCGGCCATCCCGGTGGAGGGCGCCCATGGTCCGCACTCGCGCGGCCTGGCCCTGGTCGCCGATCCGGAGTTCCGGCTCGAGGAGGACGCGACGCTCACTTTTGACGCCTCCAAGACCCGCCGGGTCACCGCGGTCACCCCGAAGGAGTCCGTCACCACCTACATGCGGGTGGACTACAAGCGCACGCTCGACGCCTCCGGCACCCACGAACTGTCCTTCTATCAGTGGCCCACGTACGACAGCGTCTGGGCGCTGCCCACGGGTGAGAAGGTCGCCGAGGGCGCATTGACCATGCGGACCCGCTGGCGCAACGAGCAGCCCCCGCTGAAGCTCGCCTCCCGGCAGGAGGCCGTCGACGACATCCTCGTACGACGCGGCGCCACCCCGCTGCACAAGGGCACGAGCCGGCTCGACGCGGTCTACGCAGGGCAGGGTGCGGCGGCGGACTACAAGGGCCTGCGGGTCAGCGGGAAGGCCGCTGTCGTGGTCCGCAACGACACGGTGACCGCGAGCGAACAGGTGGCGGCCGCCGCGGCGGCCGGGGCCAAGCTGCTCATCGTCGTCAACGACGGCGACGGACGGCTGGACCCCCGCACCCAGGCCACCCCGCCGCTGACCGTCGTCGCGGTCGGTAAGGACCAGGGCGACCGCCTCATCCGCCGTGCCTCCGCCCCCGGCGGCAGCGAGCTGAAGATGTTCTCCAACCCCACCACCGAGTACCTGTACGACCTGGCCGACGCCTGGGAGGGCGCGGTGCCGGCGGACACGGTCTACCGGCCCGCAGCCAAGGACCTGGCCAGGATCGACGTCGCGTTCAAGAACTACCGGCAGGCCGACGCCCGCGAGACCCGCTACGCCGTCTGGCCCGACGCGCCAAGCCTCCGCGTCGACACCGAACTCCCGCGCCCGGCACGGGGTACCCGCACCGACTGGGTCTCCACCGGATCCGGCGTCCGGTGGGCGCAGGCCGCGACGGTGCTCGGCGAGATCAGGATCCTGGCCCCACCGCGGACCTACAAGGCCGGCACCACCACCTCCGACGAGTGGTTCGCACCCGTCACCCGGCCCCGGATCAACACCTCCTTCCCCGGCACATTCAACTTCCGGCAGGACGACTTGCTCTTCGTGAACGTTCCGGGCTGGGGTGACGCCGGCACCCGTCGCGAGGGTTACGCACTGACCCCGGACGCCCGGGCCACCGCCTCGCTCTACCAGGGGGACACCCTCCTCAATTCCAGCAGTGGTACCTTCACCGTCGCCACCGGTCTGAAGCCCGAGCGGCAGGCGTACCGGTATGTGCTGGAGACCGCCCGCGGCGCATGGGGCAACCCGTTCTCCACGGCGACCCGGACGGAGTGGGACTTCACCTCCGCCGCCGGTGCGCAGTACGAGGGCCGCGCCGTGGCGCTGATCCAGCTCGACTATGCCGTCCACACGGACCGTGACGGCAGGGCGCGGCGTGACGCGTCCCTGACCGTCACCGCCGAGCACCCGCCGACGTCCGACCCCGGCCAGGACATACCGCCCTCCTCGGCCATCGGGAAGGTCGGCCTGGAGCTCTCCTACGACAACGGCAAAACCTGGCACAAGGCCAACGTGACGCGCAAGGGAGACGGCTGGCGCACCACCCTCGACGCCCCGAGGAAGGCCTCTCACGTCACCGTGCGCGCCACGGCCGCCGACGACCGGGGGAACGCCGTGCAGCAGACCATCACCAGGGCCTTCGGCCTGAGGTGACCTGAACCGCACACCCGAGTGGGCCCGGGACGGAACGCCGTCCCGGGCCCGCTGCGCCGGCCGGAGGGATGCGACTCGATCCGCCACCATCGAGTCGTCACATCCACGCCGGGCACATCGTCTACCTGGCGTGAACACATGGGAAACCGATGGGTCGCTCGCACTGCCGCGGCTGCCGGTGCGTTCGCCGGCCCAGCCTGGGGCGAAGCTGGGCGCTGCTGCGCGATGGCCGACGCCGCCCGCCCCGGCCACTCGTTTCGTGATCGGCATCGGTTGTCGGCCGCAAGGGATTGCCCGTGCCGGGTTCCGGACCTCGATGGCTTCCTTGCCTCAAGAGCGCCCGGGCGGAGACAGGACCCGCCTATCTCAACGCGACTGTGCCGCAGGGGCTGTGCACGGGCGACGCGCACACATCGCTGCCGCATCGCTTGTTCCGGTGGATCCGCCGCCCCGTAGCCACCACCGCTGACGAATCGAGGCGGGGATCGAGAGGGAACAGTGCCAAGGTGAGCGAACACTTCTGGTTCACGGTGTTGGGCCCAGTGCGTGCCCAGCGCGGCTCGACAGAGATCGAACTGGGATCCCCTCAGCAACGCGCGGTCCTTGCGGCGCTCCTGCTGCGGGAGAACGGCCATGCCTCGCTCTCCGAGTTGATCGAGGCGGTATGGGGGACAGCTCCTCCACGTACGGCTGGGCAGACAATCCGCACCTATATACACCGTTTGCGGAAGAGTCTGGGACCGGCCCACGATGCGGGCACCTCGTTCATCGTCTCCGCGGGTAATGGCTATACACTGCGGGTCTCCCCGGACCAACTGGATCTAAGTGTGTTCCGTCAGCGGGTTGCGATGGCCGAGGGGGCCGTCGGAACGGGACACCACGTCAGAGCCATAGTTCATCTCCGCGATGCCCTCGACCTGTGGTGCGGAGAACCGCTGGCCGGAATTCCCGGAACGTACGCGATGTCTCAGCGCAACCGCCTTGAGGCGCTGCGCCTCGTCGCAGTCGAGCGACGCATCAACGTGGAATACGAGCTCGGCCGGTTCGGCGAGGCCACCGCGGAGCTTTTCGATCTGGTGGCCAAACACCCCCTGAACGAAAGATTCAGGGAGATGCTGATGTTCTCTCTCTGTAAAACCGGGCGGCAGGCAGAGGCGCTTGCGGTGTACCGAGAGGTGTGGAATCTCCTCTCGGAGAACCTGGGCGCGGAGCCCGGCCCCCGGCTGCAGGTCCTCCATGAACGTGTCCGGAGGGCTGACCCCGAATTGTTGGTGTCGGACATATTTCCTGATCCTGAAGTCGGCCCCGCCGCCCCCGGGTCCCCAGCCGGAACCGCCCTCGGGGTGTCACCACCCCGGGCTCCGTCCCCGCCGCCCGCCGGCTTGCCGACTGTGGTCGGCCGTGACAACGAACTCGGCCTGATCGAAGCCCTGTTGGCGGTCGATGCACAAGGTGATGCCACCGTGGCGATCGGCGTGATCGTCGTCATGGCCCGAGCCGGCAGGACCACCCCCGCGGTGGTCTGGGCACACCGGATCGCACATCGATTTCCCGATGGGCACATATATCTAGATCTGCGCGGATGTGATTCCTCCAGCCCGGCCATGACTCCGATGGAGGCATCCGGATCGATTCTCCGGTCCCTCGGGGTCGCCTCGTCGCTGCTCCCGTCCGACTTGGAGGGCCGGATAGCGCTTTATCGCATTCTGCTCTCCGGCCGGCGGATACTGCTGGTACTCGACAATGCCCGTGACGCGGAACAGATACGCCCTTTGCTGCCCGGCACGCCGAGTTCGCTGGTGGTCGTCACCAGCGGCTGATCTCCATCTTCGGCCTACCCCCGGCGGTGCTGCGTGCGACGTATGTGCCGTCCACCCGTCGGGGTCCGTCCAACGAACGGCGCTGCCTCACTTTCGGTGGTGCCGGAGGGTGGTGAGGCGTCGCCCCATTTGCGCACCCGGCCGGCCGGGCGCGAGCGTCGGCGAAGCCTACCTGGGGCCCGAGCCACAGGCCCTGCACCGATCAAGGTCCGCCATCGTGCGTTCACAGGTCCTGTGTCCACACTCCGGCAGGGTGCATGTCGGGGCGCAGATCCAGCCGGGGTTGGAGGCCGATCAGGTCCTCTCCACCGGGCTGCCAGGGGTAGGCTCCGTCGCGGTTCGGCCAGACGACCTGGAGGAAGGGGAAGGGCGGCTTGCGGTAGAAGCCGATCGCGGCGCCGAAGAACGCCCTGTACCAGCGATAGTCGACGGGCTTGAGCACGACGGGCACGCCGGCGACGTCGTCCCGCTCCTTGTCCTCTTCCAGGGGGTGTCCCTCAACAGCGCGCCGACCCAGGTCGTTGAGGATCGTCTGCATCAGGCGGATGTCCAGGCCGAACATCGCAAGCTCGGGCATCCGGTGGCGGTGCCACAGGCCAATGGCGTAGGCCCAGCCGGGTCCCTGGTTGTCGGCAGGGATCATCATGACGTGCCAACGGTGGTGATGGATGACGTCCACGGTCGCCAGGGTGGGGGGATCCACTCCGTTGTCGTCCTGGCGGACAGCGCAGTGGCAGGCGTCGTGACCGGTGGGCATGGCCGTGAGGATACGGGAGCGCTTTGGCCCCTTCGGCGGGAGATAAGCTGATGGCGACTAGAGCGGTCTGCGGACCTGCCCGTGGACGTCTTCACCACATCGACCACGCAGGCGGTTTAGTCATTTGGGGTGCTCTGACTGACGGGCGTGAACTCGGTCCGCACGACGAGAGCCTCGCCATACAGCACATGGTCGCCGCCGCACGGGGGTGGCCGGCCCTCGATCATCACGGCGCCGCCGTTCGCCGCCACCTCGACCACCGGCGCGCGATCCTCGGTATCGACTGAGGCGGCGACCGGTCCACGGGCAACCTCGAAATCACCGCAGCAGGGGGAGAGACAGATGACTCGTCGCAGAGGGACCCGTAAGGTCGCCGCGGTCGTCACTGCGACTGTGCGTGAGTGGAGGGACGAGGAGGGTTGGGGTGTCCTCGACTCGCCCGAGACTCCCGGTGGGTGCTTCGGCCACTACGCCGACATTCAGGCGCCTGGCTTTCACACGCTGTCACCAGGGCAACAGGTCGATCTCATCTGGGAAGCGCCCGGCTTCAAGCAGGACGGGTACGACTACCGGGCGGTGAGCATCGTTCCCCGCCCCGCCTGACCTCCACGGCTGACTGTGAAGACGGGGGTGGCGCAGCCCCGAAGGCCGGACAGCGCCCGCCGGGGTGCATCCGGATCCGGGATGAAGCTTTGAAGCGGGTGTCGCAGGTTTCCTTGGAGGACGGATCTCGCTCGGTCAGCGCACTAAGTGGTCGGCTCCGGAAGTCCTTCGGGGGTTGACCCCGCTGAACCTGACGGGTGTGTGCACCGGCTGGCGTCGAAGGACGGCGCGGTGAAGCTTGACCGCTGCGTGCCAGCCTAGTTTCGAGCCGCTGAGCTGGGGTGGTTTGCCGAGGCAATGCGTTCGCCCGATCTCGTTGTCGTCTTCACGTACAGTGCAGCCGAAAGGGGGTTCGGATCTGTGTTTGCAAAACGGATCCTGGATGCCCGCTACACGTGCCAAGAGTCGAACCGCAGGGCTGTGTGTCGCGCGCACGTGCTCGTCGGAGACGCCCAGGTGTTTCAGAGAGGTTGTTGCCCACATGGAGGCAGTCGTCGAGAGCGTTGACATGTCGCGCGATGCGCGGCTGGCGGCTCACAGTGCAGTCTCCACGGCTCTGGCCCTGTGCAGTGACCTCGAACTGCGCGACCTTCTGGATGCGGCTGAGCCGATGGGATCCGGTATCGGCGGGACATCGGCGCTGCTGAACGTCGGCGGGACCCCGGTCTTCGTCAAGCGGGTACCGCTGAGCGATCTGGAAAGGCAGCCGGAGAACGTCCGGTCCACGGCGAACCTCTTCGGGCTACCTGCCTTCTCCCATTTTGGTGTCGGGGTTATCGGGGGGCCGGGCTTTGGGGCCTGGAGGGAGCTGGCCGTGCACACCATGACGACGAACTGGGTGCTCGCACAGGACTTTGAGGGCTTCCCGTTGATGTACCACTGGCGGGTCCTGCCGCACCCCGGGCAGTCGCTTCCCGAGGAACTGGCCGACGTGGAGAAGGCTGTCACCTACTGGGGAGGCGGATCGCAGGTGCGCCGCCGGATCGAGGCTGTGCGAGATTCCTCGGCGAGCATCGCACTGTTCCTGGAGTACATCCCGCAGAACCTGCACGACTGGCTGGGAGCCCAGGTCAAAGCCGGTGACGAGGCGGCCGAGAGGGCTTGCGCCATGGTCGAAAGGCAACTGCAGGCTGGGACCTCGTTCATGAACGCCCGCGGTCTCCTGCACTTCGATGCCCACTTCCAGAACATCCTGACCGACGGTGAGCGTCTGTTCTTTGCGGACTACGGTCTCGCGATCTCCTCCCGGTTCGACCTGTCCAAGGAAGAGGCCGACTTCTTCGCCGAACACCAGACCTATGACCGTTGCTACTCCGTCACACATCTGGTGATCTGGCTGGTCACTGCCCTGTACGGGTATAGGGGTGAAGAGCGCAGTGCGTTTGTGCGCGCATGTGCCCAAGGAGAGCGCCCGAAGGGGATTCCGCCGCAGGTCGCGGCGATCCTCACCCGCCACGCCCCGCTCGCCGCAGTGATGACGGACTTCTACCGCAAGTTCCAACTAGAGAGCAGGCAGACCCCGTATCCGATGGAGGAGATCGGCGGGTTGGGCAGTACGTCCATCGTCTGATGGACGGGCGGCCACGCGCCGCTGGCTCGACCAGGACGCGATCAAACCCTGGCAGCACCGTTCCTGGATCTTCATCACCGACCCCGACTTCCGCCCCAAAGCGGCCCGCGTCCTGGACCTCTACGCCCGCAGCTGGGACGGCGAGCCGATCGGCGCGGACGAATACGTCATCAGCGCGGACGAGAAGACCTCCATTCAGGCCCGCTGCCGCTGCCACCCAACGCTCGCCCCGGGCCAGGCAAGAGCGATGCGGGTCAACCACACCTACCGGCGCGGCGGCGCGATGGCCTACCTGGCCGCCTACGACGTCCACCACGCGAAGGTGTTCGGCCGCACCGAGGCGCGCACCGGCACCGAGCCGTTCATGGCCCTGGTCACCCAGGTCATGAGCCAGGAACCCTACGCCAGCGCGAAACGGGTCTTCTGGATCGTCGACAACGGTTCCTCCCACCGCGGCACGAAGGCCGCCGACCGGCTGGCCACGGCATTCCCGAACGCGGTCTTGGTGCACACCCCGGTCCACGCCTCATGGCTGAACCAAGTGGAGATCTAGTTCTCCGTGGTGCAGCGCAAGGTCGTCTCGCCCAACGACTTCACCAACCTGACCCAGGTCAGGGACCGGCTCCGACACTTCGAAGACCGCTACAACGCCACGGCACAGCCGTTCCAGTGGAGGTTCACCACCTCCGACCTGGACGATCTGCTGGCCAGACTCGACCGGCACACCACCGATCACCAGGAAGAATCCTCCGCCGCCCAGCCAGCCTGATCAATCCCCGAAGGACTTTCGGAGCCGACCACTAAGAGGTCGCGCAGCTAGGACTTGTCCGGCCGATCATGTGCGGAGCCAGATGACGAGTGTCGCTGCGGTGGCGGTGCCGAGGTAGACGTAGCCGCGCTTGTCGTAGCGGGTGG